>NZ_JEYB01000005.1:0-111640 GCF_000582255.1 Acinetobacter sp. 1566109
TTCTTTAGAGTGAAAATAATTATAAAACGTCATTTTATTCACTTCGGTTTCTTTCACAATTTTGTCGACACCGACCATGTGAAATCCACCGTGATGGAACAGATTTATTCCTTTTTTTACAACTTCTAAAGCACGTGTTGGGAGAATAAAATTTGACATAGTTTTACCGTTATAAAAATAAATTTTTTTTGTATATAAAAGAGATATAAAAAGCCTGTGCCCTTTTTGGGAGAAAAAAAGGCACAGCAAAGCCTATAAAGACTGTGCTTGGCACATCTCAAGTTTTATTGGTGATGCAAGTTTTTTGAGCCGTAATGACTGAAAGCCTGAAAACCTTAAAGGTGATCAAGCTGCTTTAAATTTTTAAGTGGTGTCGTTATAGCTTTTGGCAACGGCTGCCAAGAAATAATGGATGTGCAAAGCCAACTCCTTTTTATTGGGAGTTCTGCCAGACATTTATAGAATTATGGTGGCAGAACGGAAGAAGGTTGACAGACTAGTAATAACTCAAACTAGCACACCCGAAGGTGTCCCTCTCCCGTCCTACCGCTACGGGAGGGAACGAGTGGTCCACCACACACAAAACTATTCCTCAGAAGGAAAAGCTCTGATGCGGGAGTTATTATTCAGCCTGTCAAAGCCGGCTGGCAATGTGGCCAGCAGGCAAAGAATAGTGCCCAACCCTGTTACAGTCAAGCACACAAAATGACATTTGTTTTAAATTAGATCATTAAAAAGTAAGAATAAATAATGGATAAGTGATTGTTTAAGTGGGGTTTATAAAATTATAGCTTCAAGGGTATAACCTTCTAAAAATTAGGAAAATTTACAGGCGCGTCTGACACTCAGCACGAGACAAACCTTGGATATATGACCCAATATTTACTAATAAATTTAAGGTCAACGTCCACGCTTAGTTGCCATAAGTTTTCTTCAGATAAAAAAACCGCCTATAAAGGCGGCATTTCATAAACACTTAAATTTTAAAATATCTATAGATCTTTTTCGATGCTATAAAATCCATAAAATGGTAATCCAGTTTTATTTTGCTTTAATTCACAAGACCAAACACCTTGCGTTCTTTTCATACCATTAAATCTTCCAGCAACTTTTGTGTCATTCATTAATTCAACAACAGGAGTTCGGCCAGCTTTCAACTTTACATCTGCTAAACAGGCTTCCATTGATGCAAAACCTCCTTCAAAAACATCATGAGGCTTATCTTTAGAACATCCCAAAAGAGTTAAAAACAAACTTACAACTAGAATTTTTTTCATTTCTTCACCATTTGTTATAAAGCTCACACAATCTAACAAAGCAGATAAAAAATGTCACACAAAAAAGCATACTTAGAGGGCTTGTTATTTTTATGCTGCTTCATTGCTTCTTCAAAAGTAGTTACTACCTCATCTTTAACCTAACTACTTACTCATAGTAAGTAGTTATTATTTAAATAAAAAATAGAATAATATAAAAGAAGATGAGCAACTTGAAATAGAGTAAATTTCTCAAAAAGTTCTCGAATCATGAAAATAAAAAGCTTAAACCTTCTAAATTTAAGCCTTTAAAAAGCCTCTTATTTTCGCATACATAAAATCAATCAAGGCATCCCTAAATCTCTACTTGGCTCCCCATTTCCACCACTCGGTTAGCTGGTATCTGGAAGAAATCACTAGCAGGACTCGTATTAAGTTGCATTGAAATGAACAGTTTTTCACGCCATGAAACAATACCATCACCTACGTTATGGATTACACGTTCACGTGATACAAAAAAGCTTGTGTCCATAATGTTATATGGTTGATTCAACTTAGTTAAAGCTTGTTCTAATGCTTGAGGTACATTTGGCTGCTCTTTAAATCCATAATAAGCAGTGACTCGTAAAAAGTGCTTATCTAATACTTCGACATCAATACGTTCTGATTCATCTACATATGGAATGTCACGAGTATTTATGGTGATCAAAATATTACGTTCATGAAGTATTTTGTTATGTTTTAAATTATGTAATAAAGCATGAGGAACAACTTTTGGACTACTTGTCATAAATACAGCCGTTCCACTCACCATATAAGCACTAGACTCCAAGCTCTTAATAAATAAATCTAATGGCATAGTGTCACTTTGCAACTTGTTCAGTAGTAATTCACGTCCACGGCGCCATGTTGTCATAATTATAAAAGTGATCGCACCCATCATTAATGGGAACCAGCCGCCATCTACAATTTTTAGTGAAGTTGAAGCAATAAAGAGGAGATCTGGTATTATCAAAGGTATCGCAATTAACAACATGACCCACGAAGGCCATTTCCATAAGTGATACATGATGAAAGCAACTAAAATCGTATCGCAAAACATAGTCAAAGTTACTGCAATACCATAAGCTGAAGCTAGATTAGCGCTAGATTGAAACATAAGCACTAAACTAATAATCATTCCAAGCAACATCCAGTTCAATGCTGGTATATAAATCTGACCAATTTCAGATTCAGAGGTATGGTCAATCGCAAAACGTGGTAAATAACCTAATTGCATAGCTTGACGTGCCATAGAAAACACACCTGAAATAACTGCCTGAGAGGCAATTACTGTCGCAGCAGTTGCTAAAGCAATCATAGGATATAGTGCTATTTTAGGTACCATCATGAAAAAAGTATTATCGATGGCCTGCGGGTTTTGCAGAATCAACGCACCTTGTCCTGCATAGTTTAATACCAAGCATGGTAACGCAACAAAAAACCAAGCCAATTGAATTGGCTTACGACCAAAATGGCCCATGTCCGCATATAATGCCTCTCCACCTGTAATCGTCAATACAACTGCTCCCATAACTACAAATGCAGTCACAGGGTTATTTTCAATGAAAGGAAAAGCCCAATACGGATTAAGCATATTCAAGATAAAAGGGTTCTTGATAATGTGAGATAGGCCAATAAAACCTATTGAGAAAAACCACAGTAGCATGATAGGTCCAAAAAAACGGCCTACGGATCCAGTTCCCTTTTTCTGGATCATAAATAATCCAATTAGAATCACAATCGTAATTGGTATCACATACGGTGTAAAAATAGGGGTTGCTACCGACAATCCCTCTACTGCTGACAATACTGAAATAGCGGGGGTAATAATGCCATCACCAAAAAACAATGAAGCACCAAATAAACCAATTGTAATTAACCCAAAGCGCACTTTAGGCCCAATTTGCTTATTGTGCATGTTAAGAGCTAATAATGCTAAGATGCCCCCCTCTCCATGATTATCAGCACGCATAATTAACATACTAAATTTCAAGGACACCACGATCATCAGTGCCCAAAAAATCAATGATAAAATGCCTAGAACATTCGCTTCATTTATAGGAACATTATGTGATGTATGAAAACATTGGGTAAAAGCGTAAAGTGGACTAGTACCAATATCCCCAAAAACCACACCTAAAGCACCCAATGTCATTGCTGACATTTTTTGACGTCCAATCTCATGTGAACTCATCCATATCTCCTTGATATGAAATTATTATTCTTATATAGAAGTACTAATACCTATAATCCACTATCATTGATCAAAATATAAAAATCAATAGCATTAATAATTAATAAGATATTACTCCCTATAATAAGGAGACTATAAACACAAAATTAGTCTACTCTCATAGTATTTGAATTCTAAACTTGACTAATTTTCGTACTTATCCACATTAAGGCGTGAATTAATTCCCCGAAAATACCCCGAAAATAAAAAACCGCCATTTAAGGCGGTTTTTTAAATTGCTGATTTAACAGCGAATCTTGGTAGGTATATCCAGACTCGAACTGGAGACCTCTACGATGTCAACGTAGCGCTCTAACCAACTGAGCTATACACCTAGAATGGAAAGCATCATATTCATTTTTCAAAAGCAAAACAAGAGATTTGCCATTGAAAAAAATACAAATGAGCAGACTTTGAGCAAACTCTTTTTCATTTCCCAAAAAGTAAAACGGTACATGGTTCAACCACATACCGTCTTTGGTTAGCCAAATATCAAGCTCAACTTAACATGGGCATTTCTTCAAAGTACCACCTGCCGATGGATAACGCACATCAACACAATGTCGATAGAAAGTCTTTGCATCCATAGGTGTTAAATCTGGATGATGGGCTTTCATATGCTCCAAATATGTTTGATAGTCCGGCACACCAACCATCAGTCGGAAGCTTTGCTGTAAACGTTGCCACAAGGTTGCTATACGCGACCAGTTCTTTGGAGAAAGTAATAGCTCTTTTTGCGAGAGCACTGTCATTTTGATGATTTTCGCAATAATGACAGTTCCATTTTTTGCAAATTTAAAATTCATCTTTATTCTCCTCGAGTGGTAACCACTTCAGGATCGGCATATACCGCAGGCGCTTCATTTACAGTCGGTTTCGGACTCGCTAAAGCACGGCGAACAATACCAATTGAGGCAATAATCATGACAATCGAAACAATCATAAAGAAGCCACAAAGCGCAGCATTAATCTGATTCGACATCACAATGTTTTGCATCTCAGCAATAGTTTTGGCTGGTTTAATAATTTCACCACGAGCAATCGCGTTAGAGAACTTATGCGCTTGCGCCAAGAAACCAATTTTTGGGTTTTCGTGGAAAATCTTTTGCCAACCCGCAGTCATACAAGTCACGAACAAGAAAATAGTCGGAATAATCGTTACCCATACATATTTTTCTTTTTTCATTTTAAACAGAATGACTGTACCTAAAATGAGTGCCATAGAAGCCAGCATTTGGTTACCAACACCAAATAAAGGCCATAATGAGTTAACGCCACCTAATGGGTCAATCACACCTTGATAGACGAAGAAGCCCCATCCACCTACCGCAACAGCCGTACCGACTAAGTTACCGAAGAATGAACCTGATGCTTTAACCGCAGGAATAACAATACCTACCGTGTCTTGCACCATGAAACGACAAGCACGAGTACCAGCATCGACAGCAGTTAAAATAAACAATGCTTCAAACAAAATGGCAAAGTGATACCAAAATGCCATCATTTGGCGGCTATTAAAAATTTCAGAAATGATATGAGCCATACCAATAGCGAAGGTAGGTGCACCACCTGTACGTGAAAGAATCGAGCTTTCACCTACTTCTTGAGCCAACACGGTCAGCATTTCTGGGGTAACAACAAAACCTAAGTTACGTACAGCTTCTGCCGCAGTTTCTACAGTTGTACCGAGTACTGCCGCTGGCGCATTAATCGCAAAGTACACACCCGGGTCTAACACTGTCGCACAGATCATTGCCATGATCCCGACAAAAGACTCCATAAGCATACCGCCATAGCCAATCATGCGCATGTCAGCTTCGTTATCGACGAGTTTTGGTGTTGTACCACTAGAAACAAGCGCATGGAAACCAGAGATGGCACCACAAGCAATAGTAATAAATAGGAATGGGAATAAGCTACCTGAGAAAACTGGACCTGTACCATCAATGAAGTGGGTTACAGCCGGCATTTTCAATTCAGGTAATGCAATGATAATACCCACCGCCAAACCAAGAATCACCCCGATTTTGAGGAAGGTAGATAAATAATCACGCGGTGCTAATAACAACCAAACTGGCAATACCGATGCGATAAAACCATAAATGATGAGACACCAAGTGAGCTGTGTACCTGTTAAAGTGAAGAACTCACCCCAGTATGGGTCTGCTGCAACATGTCCACCATAGACAATTGCCAGCATCATTAAAACAAAGCCAATAATTGAAACTTCTGCAATACGTCCCGGACGGATAAAGCGCATATAAACGCCCATGAACAATGCAATTGGAATGGTTGCTGCAATACTAAAGACACCCCATGGACTATGTGCAAGTGCTTTAACAACCACTAACGCCAGTACGGCAAGGATAATAATCATTACCCCGAGTGCACCGAGCATCACCACAACACCAGCAAAAGAACCAAGTTCCTGCTTTGCCATTTCACCAAGTGATCGGCCATCACGACGTGTTGAGATAAATAAGACTAAAAAGTCTTGTACTGCACCCGCCAACACAACACCAACCAATAACCAGATCGTTCCTGGTAAAAAGCCCATTTGTGCAGCCAGAATTGGTCCAACTAACGGTCCTGCCCCAGCAATTGCAGCAAAGTGGTGACCGAAAAGCACATATTTATTGGTGGGTACATAATCCAGACCATCGGCTAAACGATGAGCTGGGGTTAAACGTCTTGGGTTTAATTCAAATACTTTAGTTGCAATAAATAGACTATAAAATCGATATGCGATGCTATATACACATGCTGCAGCCAGTACAAGCCAAACCGCGTTAACATGTTCACCACGACTGAGTGCCAGCATCCCAAAAGAAATTGCACCTATAATTGCCACTAGGCTCCAGACCAGCTTGGAGGGAAGCGTAGATTTCGCTTGCATTGTGTCCATTCTTAACCTCTCAATAAATAACTACAGCATTTTTATATTGTTATGTACTGTTTCTCTTAATCCCTGTGACTCTACTCCTCCTTTTTCTTTTTTCCTCTTATACTTTCGCATAAAAAAAGGGATGATTTACATCATCCCTTCGATAATAGTTTATTTTTTAACTATTATGCACGCTCTAAATACTCACCAGTACGAGTATCTACACGAACGCTTTCTTCTTGCTGAACAAATAACGGAACACGAACAACCGCACCTGTTTCAAGCTTAGCTGGTTTACCGCCACCGCCAGATGTATCACCACGTACGCCCGGATCAGTTTCAACGATTTTTAATACAACGAAGTTCGGTGGGTTTACAGTTAAAGGTACACCGTTGAACAACATAATTGTACATTTTTCATTTGAATCGTCTTTTAACCATTTAGCAGCATCGCCCATTGCAGTTTTGTCTGCAGCGATTTGCTCAAAAGTTACAGGATCCATGAAGTTCCACATTTCACCATCGTTGTATAAGTAATCCATTTCAACTTCAACGATGTCAGCCGCTTCTAAAGAGTCACCTGATTTGAAAGTTTTTTCTAATACTTTGCCAGTTTTAAGGTTACGTAATTTTACACGGTTGAACGCTTGACCTTTACCTGGTTTTACATATTCGTTTTCCATGATAGAACATGGGTTACCATCAAGCATAACCTTAAGGCCAGCTTTGAAATCATTTGTAGAATAATAGGCCATGAAAGGCACACTCCAAACTTAACAAGTCAACTATGCGATATAATGCGTTGTTGCATTATCTTAATCGTGTCAAATGATAAACTATTTATACCAAGAGCAAAACTGGCAATCACAACTCAGTGACCTTATTACTGATCCTTCTGAACTGCTAAGCCTACTCGAGTTATCCTCAGATCAGCTATTATCAGGTGCGATTCTGGCTTCTGAAAAGTTTAAATTGCGTGTTCCTCGTGCGTTCGTCGGAAAAATGAACGCTAAAAACCCGCTTGACCCGCTTTTACTACAAGTATTACCTCATCATTTAGAGCTTGAAGAGCATCCTGAGTTTGTAACCGACCCTTTAGGTGAAGAAGCAGCCAATCAGTTACCGGGTGTTTTACATAAATATAAATCTCGTTTTTTACTGACCTTAACAGGCGCATGTGCTGTGCATTGTCGTTACTGTTTCCGCCGTCACTTTCCCTATCAGGAAAATCTGCCAAAAAATGATGATTGGCTCAATATTAAAAATTATATCGAAGCTAATCCCGATATTAATGAAGTGATTTTAAGTGGAGGTGACCCCCTTACACTTTCTAATCGTAAGCTTGCACTTTGGCTAGAACGCTTATCATCTCTCAAACAAGTTAAGATTTTGCGAATTCATTCACGAGTTCCAATTGTCATTCCAAATCGAATCGACGAAGAGCTTATTTCTTTATTAAAAAACAGTAGGCTGCGTATTATTCTGGTGGTACACTCAAACCATGCTTCTGAACTCGATGACTTTACTTGTTCAAAGTTGATGGAGTTATCTTCGCACCACATTACTGTACTAAATCAGGCTGTATTGCTAAAAGGTGTCAATGATTCTGCTCAAACTTTAACTGATTTAAGTTATCGTCTATTTGAAGCTCGCGTTATGCCATATTACTTACACGTATTAGATAAAGTAAAAGGCGCACAACATTTTGATTTAATGCCATCTGAAATAGATGCGATATATCAAGACGTGTTAGCGAGCCTACCTGGATATCTGGTTCCTAAACTCGTCAGGGAAATTGCGGGCGAAAAGAATAAAACACCGCTTTTTGGGGCTACAACTTTTTGAGTTATATAATAAGTGATGATGAATAATGCACTTTCGGACATTTTTCACAATCAAACCTCACGTACCCGTGAACGGTTAAGCTTTTGTGAAGCCAACATTAAAGATCTTAATGAATGGGTCACTACCCTTTCTATTATGCAATTGGGTGATACTTCAAAAGCGCTATTTACCGCAATTTTGGAGTTAAATGAATTAAATTGCAGTGAAACGCTCCGCTTTGACTTAATTCAAACGCTTCACCCAACTATTAATAATGTTTTGGCAAGCTTAGAAAAAAACTTCTTTAACCAAGGGGTGATTAGTACCGACCGTAACGAGCATATTATTGAGTTGGCAATGCTGCTGCGTTGTTATTTTGCCAGCATTTATTTAAATATTGCACAGACCAGCCACGAGCAGCTACAAAGACAAAAGTTCTCTTTATTTTCTTTTAAACAAAAGAAAAACTTACAAACCGCGCGTATTTTGGCGACATTCCATGCATTGCAGCAACTCACCAACCTTTTATACCAACAGCATATGCTCTACAGCGAACCTGTAAAAGGTCAATGGTTAATTGCTCACCAGCTTTATGAAACAGCCGTTCAGTATAAATATCATTTAACCAATATTAATCATATTCAAGGTGTACAGCACCCTTTAGCAAATATTACACAGGCATATGCTCAGCTGATTTTATTAGATATTTTTAATACCAATCAGATTCGTCAATCAGAAATTCAAGCTTTGTTTCAATGTAGTTTTGACTGGGCACGCATGATTCAAATCTTGCCTAAAGACTCTGCTTTAACTAAATATGTAGTCGATCCGACTAAAGACCATCCGCCTGTATATAACAAAAAGCAAAGCTCAAATTTCAACCCAAGCATTTTCATTAGTACACAAGCCTTGCTTGAGCATGTGACTGCCACCATGCATAAAAATGCTCAATACATGTCTAAAAATGAAAAGATTTATTTGAGTCCAGCACTAAAATTCCACGTTCAAACCATTTTGGGTACCACAGCACAGCGCCGTCATGAACGTTATGAATACAATGCTGCATTGCAAATCTGTTTTGGCTTAAGTACTGCTCATTTTTATTTATCTAAAGCAAAAAACTTTGAAGAAACGCTACAGCTTAACAATAACTATAATCTACAAAGTGAATCGAAAGTCTTATCAAACTTAGAAAAAAAAGAGCAACAGACCAGCTCGTATCAGCGCTTGAGTCGTGAGAGCAAGACGATTTACCAAACTACAGTGCTTGATATTAGTGTTAATGGCTACCGTATTAAATGGTCTGGTGAAGCCCCTAAAAATTTAAGAACTGGCGAATATATTTTAGTCAAAGAAACGCTGCATGGTCAGTGGCGTGGCGGTGTGATTCGCTGGATTAAACAATCGACTGAAAAAAGTCTGGAGCTGGGTTTAGAAATTCTTTCACAAGCCATGTTCCCTTGTGCCGTACATATTCAGGCCGAGCGCCATACTCGTAATTACCACCCTGCACTATTACTACAAACTCAAAACCTAGAAGAAATACAAAACACGCTTATTTTACCGGGGTCTCAAATTTTTAGAGAGCAACAAACAATTCATTTACGATTGGGGACAGAAGAAATCAAAGTGTATCTACTCAAAGCACAACTCATTACTCAAAGTTTTATTCAATTTCAATTTGAACTTTTGAATGAGCAACAACAACATCTGCTTGATCAGTTCATGCTGAAAAAGAATAGTAACGCGAATAACCAAGATTTATGGGAAGCATTAAAGTGAGAAACTCTTTACTATCTAAAAAGTTAAAACGTACTGAAATACGTTTACTCATTATTGATGATAACCAGTTACGTTATAACCAAATTTTAACTTTATTATCGGGGAATGATTATCAAGTTAATGCCTTATTACTTGATGATTTAAAAAGTTTTGAAAAGCAGTTAAATACATCGTGGGATGTCATTATTTTTGGTCGTGCGTATGATTTGAAAATTGAACAAACTCTCTCCCTTGTTCAAGCCTCAGAACAGCCACAGCTTCCAATTTTACTTTTACAACCAGATGACTACCAATCATCGCAATATCAAAACTATATTCAAAAAGGTATTTATGATGTAGTTCCATTAGAACCTTTGGACTATTTCTATATTACGCTTGTTCGAGCGCTGTCATATAGCCGCCTTTTACAGAAAGAACAGCGCCTTTTGGCTGAGCTTGATACCATTCATACACATACGCAAACACTGGTCGATAGCAGCCATAAAGCGGTCGCTATTTTTCAAGAAGGTATACATATTAAGGCAAATACCGAATATTTGAATCTTTTTGGTTTCCAGCAAGAAGAAGATATTATTGGTTTGCCGATTTTAGATGTCTTACAACCTAACGATTTAAATATTTTTAAACAACGTTTTAAGAAAATTTCTTTAGGCCAGTTTGATCAAGCACGTTTCGAAATTCAAAGTCAGCATCAAGCTATTTCTGGTAATAATGCTTTAAAACTGGAATTTATTCCGAGCCAAGAAGAAGATGCTGTACAACTGACCATCGACTATCAAGTTGATTTAAAAACACCAGCAAATACAGCGCTAACCGAGAAAACGGCTGGATTAAGTGCAGCTTGGCCACAGATTAATCGTCATTTATCGACCCACCCTGCCCAAGCAAATGCTCTGGTTCTATTTAGACTTGCACAGTGTCCAGAACGACTTTTTCAACAAGGTTGGCAAACTTTAGGACTTTATTTCAATCAGCTACATGGTTTTTTAAAAGACCATGCTCAGATGCCGATTTTCCAAGTCGACTTGGGCAGTTATGTCGGGATTTTACAAGCTGAAAATAGTACGGTTTTAAATTCTCAGTTGACGAGTTTACAAACTTTGCAGAAAGAACACTTGTTAAAAGTGAATGAGCAAAACTTTTCGGTACAGTTAAAACTTGGCTATGCTCCGCTTAACCAACCATTAACTGAAACTACATTTAGCTCATTACTTAATGAAGCTGAAAAGCAGAACCTACCTCAAGTTACTCCTCAGCTTGAAATAACACCTATTGTAGAAAAACCAGTTTCGCCGAGCATTGAAGCTATTCCTCTTGATTTAACGATTGAGCACTTTGAGATGACTTCACAGTCTTCTTTGCTACAGCAGTTGAAACAAAAATTAGCTAAAGGTGAGATACATCTTAAGTATCAGCAAATTTACGATAAACATGATGAAGAAACTCATAACTATGAAGTGACGAGTGGCTTTATTGCAGATGAACAATGGCATGATTTAAATGACTTAGCTGAATTAAAAGAAGATGCTGAACTATCAATTCAACTAGATCGCTGGATATTAGTAGAAGCCTGTAAACAGCTTCATAATTTCATTGCTCAGTATCCTAAAGCAAGGCTCATTATTAACCTTAATATTGATATTTTGCTGAAAGATAAAACCTTCCCTGAGCTGATTTCCAAACTGCTTACTATCATTGGTAGTAAACTTGAATGTCCTTTGATTTTGCAATTTTCGGAACAAGCTCTTCAGCACTACCTTCCAACAGTTCAACCGCTGATTGGTCGTTTACGTCAACATGGTGCAGAAGTTTCAATCCGAGACTTTGCTTCTTCTATGTATAGCGATTCAATTTTACAGCAGCTTGATATCCAGCTTGTAAAACTGCAGTCTAGCAAAACTGATCTATTAAGCTCAGACCAAGGACTCAATAGCTTGCAAGAAAAAATATTGAACTATTTGACTGTAAAACCAATTGGAATTTTATTAGCTAACTTAAATGACATGAATCTGTTTGCTAATGCATGGAATGTGGAAGCACGTTTCTTACAAGGTGATTATTTTCAGAAAAAGCTTGATCGCTTAACAGATGTGCAAGACCAATAATGGTCTTGTACGCTAAAAACAAAAAACGGGCATAAGCCCGTTTTTTGTTTCGTTTTGAAGTATTAACGCTTGATAGAGCGAGACATACCAGCAAAACGTTGTTTGAATTTGTCGATACGACCACCAGTGTCTACATTCTTTTGTTTACCAGTGTAGAAAGGGTGGCAAGCTGAACATACGTCAAGGTAAATAGTTTCTTTACCTAAAGCAGAACGAGTTTCGATTACGTTACCGCATGAGCAAGTTGCAACTAATTTTTCATATTTTGGGTGAATATCGGCGCGCATCGTCGATTACTCCTAATTGAAGAAAGGCTTAAGCTGTCATCGCAATTGATCACTCTCAATTAAATTGAGGAAAGCTTTTACAAGCAGATCAACACCACAACAGACCATTCTTTTGGCCCACCGAAACCTCTAGGGTTAGAGCTAAGCACAACAAGTGGACAGTATTATACGCCATATAATTTTTTTTTGCGAATTAATCTTGGGATTTAGCCCAGTAATTTGCGATTACTCCACACACCATTAACTGTATTTGGTGAAATATCATAATTGGCAATACAATCATTCCTAAAGGCTGACCAATAAATAAGATTTGTGCCATTGGTACACCACTTGCCAAGGTCTTTTTTGAACCGCAAAAGAAAACAGTAATCTGATCGGCACGACTAAAACCAAAAGCACGCGGTAAATACAGGGCAAGCAACATAATAATAGTCAGTAATACAGAGCAAGCCAGCGCCAAAAGAAGTAAAGTTTTCCAGTTTACTTGATGCCAAAGTCCAGCAACCACCGCCCCACTAAATGCACCATACACCACCATCAAAATTGAGCCTTGATCGAACGCTTTTACAATACTTGGTACTTTTGCCATATATGGAAAAATATAAGGACGAAGCAATTGCCCTAAAACAAATGGTACCAATAACAACAGCGTAATTTCTACAATAGATGATGTTGGATCAAAGCCATGCTGACTTTGTCCTAAAATAAAGAAACTCACTAAAACTGGTGTAATGAACATGCCAACCAAGTTTGAAAAAGATGCACTACATACCGCCCCTGCTACATTTCCTTTTGCCACTGAAGTAAATGCAATAGAGGACTGAACAGTAGAGGGCAAGAAGCACATAAACAAAAAGCCCCAATAGAGCTGCTGTCCTAATAAGGGCAAAAGAATAGGTTTAGCCAATAAACCAAGGGCAGGAAAAATAAAGAACGTAATTGCAAATACCAGCAAGTGCATTTTCCAATGCAAAATACCTTCAATGACTGCCTCACGAGATAACTTAGCACCGTGCAGGAAAAATAAAATTGCAATCGCGACTGTAGTTAGTGTATTGAAATACTGCGCAGCTTGACCACTGACTGGAAAAAATGTTGCTAGTAACACCATACCAACTAACAAAATTGTAAATCGATCAAGTGCCAAGAACTTCAGCATGTTCACATCCTATGATTATTTTAGACAAATAAAAACCCAGTTGATAAATTGACCATTTGGTCAAGCCTTCATCATACTGGGCTATAAAAATAAAGCTAGGCTTTTAAGACCTAAATCTTAAAGCGCCTGAGTCAATTACTTAATTATTTCTAGCGTTTGCATCTTGCTGAATGAGTTCGATTTTGTAGCCATCTGGATCTTCAACAAAAGCAATCACCGTTACACCACCCTTCATTGGGCCTGCTTCACGCACAACTTTACCACCACGTGCTTTAATTTCTTCACATGCTTTGTAAGCGTCTTCGACACCAATTGCGATGTGACCATAGGCATTGCCTAAATCATAACTTGAGGTATCCCAGTTATGCGTAAGTTCAAGCACGGTATTATTTTCTTCATCGCCATAACCAACAAATGCTAGTGTAAAACGACCTTCTTCATAATCACGTTTACGAAGTAACTTCATCCCTAATACTTCGGTATAGAACTTTAAAGATTGTTCTAAATTGCCTACTCGCAACATTGTATGAAGCATTCGCATGTTTATTCACCTGCCTTTTCTGTTTCATGTGTTTGATGATCTTTGAGTAGTTTTCCAACCCAAACCACTAAAATTAAGATTGGAATCCCGATCAATGTGGTCATCAAAAAGAAGTTTGGATACCCAATATTACTCACTATGGTACCTGAATATCCACCTAAAAGTTTTGGTGTAAGGGTCATGAGTGAACTAAAGATCGCATATTGAACAGCGGTAAATGACACACTGGTTAGGCTCGAAAGGAATGCAATAAATGCTGCACCCGCGAGGCCCGAAGCCATATTATCCACAACAATTGCAAAGTAGAGCCACAGCGAACTATAAGGCTTAATGACTTTACCGCTAATCTCGACCTCTTTACCTGACTGAGTATCAATATATGGTAAAGGGTCAATATTTACATCTAATTCAGCTTTGGGTAGAGAATTTGAAGCAACATTATAATGATGGGAAACTGATAATACTTTTTGGTTTCCTTCGACAACTGACGCAGTAATTTGTTTGCTTGGTGATGACAGTAATTTCTGCATATCAATTGCAGCGTTAAATACACCTTTTTGATCTGTCATTTTTGCATCAAAATTCTGTCCATCCAGATTCAACACAATCTTTTGGTTAGGCGATAAAGCTTTACCAAAATACTGACCACGAACAACCACACTGCCTTCAGAAGATTTAGCAGTGATTTGGTCACTTCCCATTAAAGGTAAAATCTGTAGGGGTACATGTTCAGCATGCGTTGTTACTAAAGGTTGAACTCGGACTATGGTCTCTGCTTGTTGACCTTGCAAAGCATAGCCAGCTTTTACATCAACTTGTTTTGTTCCATCAAAATTGGAACTCGGGACTTTAATCTTCCAATAACCGACTTCATCCGGCTGAGCTTTATAATGTTTGTCTCCCACTTGAACATCTACCATATCAAGGGGTTTGCCAGATTTCACTAAACCAATGAAAATGAGGTTAGTAGAGCTTGCCAATACAGCACCAACAAACATCAGTTTCATGATGTTCATACGCTGTGCTAATAAGCCTCCTAAGAAGCCTCCAACCAAGCTAAAGATCACACCATAAACTTTTACAGCTTCAGCAATTTGTTCTTTGCTAAAGTTTAGATCTTGATAAAAGACATTTGAGATCACACCGGCAATGATGTCTGAAATACGGAAGAAACCAATCAAAAATAGAAGCACTAACGCGAGTTTGACACCATAACGTTTAAAGAAATCCAGAATTGGAGCAATCCAAGTTTCTTTTGCCATTTGCTGGTTGACCACCCCCATCTTAACTAGCACATAACCAACTAAAATGGCAGAACCTGTTGCTGTTAAGAATCTTAAAGCCTCTAAACCAAATAAAGCTGCACTATCTTGAATATTGCCAGCTTTGGAAATTGCCTCGGTAATTTGACCTGAGTAAATATAAGTTATGACAAACGAAATGACCGCTATAAAGAAGACTAAAACCAGACGGTAATAATCAGTAGTTTTATAGTTTTTATATACGCGATTAACCTTAGGTTCACGGACAAGCAAGGTTGTAACAATACCGACCAACATGACTACTGCCATGGTTAAATAGGTCGTTTTCCACGCCTCGTAAATATAGTTGCCTTTAGCTGTTCCTAAATGTGCTGCTAAAAATAATGCACCAGCCCCAGCTACAATCATACCAATACGGTAGCCAGCATTATAAGTCGACGCCAACACCGTCTGCATTTCAGTTTCAGCTAATTCGATACGATAAGCATCAATTACGATATCTTGCGTTGCTGCCGAGAAGCCAAGTAATACTGCACCGGCTGCCATTTGAACCAAATAGCTATGGCCTAAAGCTGGGTCGGCAAAAGCCATGGTGCAAATCGCAAGCACAATTAAACACTGAGCAATAAGCAGCCAAGCACGTCTTCGACCTAAAGCCTTGGTCAAGACCGGTACTGGCAATTCATCAATGAGAGGTGCCCAAACAAACTTAAAGGAATATCCCAAAGCTGCCCAACTGAAAAAAGTGACTGCGCTTTTATCAATGCCCGCTTCACCTAGCCATAAAGAAAGACTAGAGAAAATTAGTAAAATAGGTATTCCGGCAGAAAAACCCAGAAATAGCATAATTAATGCACGACGGTCTAAAAATGCTTTAAACGCCGAGACCCAACCAGAGGTTTGTGTGGTCATTCGTTTTTTATTTTCCATAAATTATAAATGCGTCTATTCAATCGCTTCTTACAATTGCTTTCAAGATTCTTTCTGCAATCAAGTTTTGTTTTGGTGATAAAAGCAGCAAGTTTGCTTGATATTTTATGCTAAACCTGTATACCTTTAATCTTCAACCTTCGTTTTCTTTTGCTGGATATCAACAGTGACACAAAAACTTGATCAAGTGACAACTTCAACTTTATCACTCGCTAAAACAAACACCACAAACGTCACAATAAATGCATTTCCTTCAGCTTTTGAGCAACCTGATATAAAAATGACTTTGGATAAAACAGCCTTAAAACCCGAGCAACTTACACATATTCCAGATTTTGAAAATATTCCAGCCTCAACAAAACGTATAAAACCGCTTAATAACTTTTTAGGACAAGATCGTGCCAAAGCTTCTGTAGAAGCCGGCATTTCTTTACCCTACTCTGGTTATAACATTTTTGCAGTAGGAACGGCAGGTTTGGGTAAACGCACCATGATTAAGCGTTTACTCCAACAACATGCGAAAACAATGCCTACTCCAGATGATTGGGTATATGTTTATAACTTTAAGCAAGCGCGTCAGCCAATTGCGCTACGCTTCCCTGCTGGGCAAGGAACCAAGTTTCAACATACTCTTCATCAAACTTGGCAAATTATTTTAAAACAGCTTGAACGCCGCTTTAGTGCCGAGACTTATCATAACCGTATTGAGCGAATTCGTCAGGAAACTGGAGATGAGCAGCAAGAAGCGCTTGTTGAGTTAACAAAAGAAGGCGAAGAGCTCGATTTAAAATTAATTTCTCGAAATGAGAAGCATGGTTTTGTGCCTGTCCAAGTAAAAAATGATCAGGTTCAAGAACTGACCCAAGCAGAAATTGATGCTTTAAATAGTAAACAGCGTGCTGAAATCGCGGCGAATATTCGCTATATGGATAAAAAGCTTGAGCGTCTTGGTTTGCATTTAGGCGATTTAGAAGACGATGCACGAGACAAAGTCTCTGTTTTAAATCGAGACATCGCGACTCAAGTGGTCATGCCACGAATAGATTTAATTTTAAATAAGTATGGTCAAGTTAAAGGGCTTGAAGATTATTTAAAACAATATGCACAAGATGTAATTGACAATGTTGAGCTCATTTTAGAGCAAGAAGAAGATGACTTTGCTCCTGCTATGTTCAATCGTGTACCAGCACGTTATCAAGCAAATGTAATTGTTTCAAATAAACCAAACAGCGGTGCACCGGTTATTTTTGAAGATTTCCCAACTCACTACAACTTGCTTGGTCATGTAGAACAGCTTACGCACAACGGTACAATTACCACAGATTTCACACTCATTCGCCCAGGTGCTCTACATCAAGCGAATGGTGGTTTTTTAATGCTTGAAGCCGAGCAATTACTCGAACAGCCTTATGCATGGCAGGGTTTAAAGCGTGCTTTAAAATCAGGCCAGCTCAAGCTTTCTTCTCTTGAACACATGTTGACGTTAACAGGCTCTATCTCGATAGAACCTGCTGCAGTTCCACTTGATATTAAAGTGGTTCTTATGGCAGAACCTGAGATTTATTATGAAATCTTAGAAGTAGAACCAGAGCTTGGTAGTGTATTTAAAATTCGTGCAGATTTTACCGATACATTACAACGTAATGACGAAAATGAACAAGCTTACATGCAGCTAATTGCTGACTATGTACAAGCAGATAAACTACTTCCATTTGATCGTAGTGCTTTAGCAGCTTTACTTACCGACTCAAGCCGTCAGGCGGAAGACCAAAGTTCACTATCATTACATGCTTCAACTTTGGGTGATCTCATTCGCGAAGCACATCATCATGCATTTAAAGCCAATGAAAAGATTGTAACTGACCAACACATTAATCTTGCATTACAACATAGACAATATCGCTTAGGCTATTTAAGAGAACTTTACTGGCAGGATCTATCGCGTGGAACTCAGTTAATCGAAACTTCGGGCCACCGTTTAGGTCAAATCAATGCCCTCTCCGTTATTCACTATGCAGATGTTGAGTTTGGTTTACCTTCACGTTTGACTGCCTCAGTTTATCAAGGTGGCGGTGATATTCTTGATATTGAACGTAGTGTAGAACTTGGTGGTTCACTCCATGCCAAAGGCGTGTTGCTCATGTCTAGCTTCTTGAAAGCTCACTTCGGCCGTGAACAGATTTTACACTTCTCTGCTGCGCTTGCATTTGAACAAAGCTATGGGCAAGTCGACGGTGACAGTGCAACGGTTGCCGAGCTTTCTGCACTAATTTCTGCAATTAGCCAAATACCAATTGATCAATCATGGGCAATTACCGGTTCTATGAATCAGTTAGGCCAAGTTCAACCAATTGGTGGTGTAAATGCAAAAATTGAAGGCTTCTATGATGCTTGTAAATTACAAGGTTTAACTGGCAAACAGGGTGTCATTATCCCACGTCAAAACATGCAACATTTGATGTTACGCCAAGATGTAATTGATGCAGTAAAAGTTGGTCAGTTCCATATTCATGCGATTGATACGATTGACCAAGCACTTGAAATTTTAATGGCTCCTCCCGTCGGGACACTCGATAAAAAAGGCAAGTACAGTAAGCACTCTATTTATGCGGCTGTAATGGAACAACTTGAATATTGGCAAGCCATTGAAGATGGTGCAGAAATTGAAGAGGAACCAAAGAAGAAAAAGAAAAACAAGAAAAAAATCAAAAAGCATGAAGAGCTCACAGCTGATGATCTTCCACAAGAGACTCAAGAAGAAGTTGCGACTCTGAAGCAGAAATAGCACTAAGTAAAAAAGGGCTTGTAATCACAAGCCCTTTTTTATGAATAAGGTAAAATTAGCGAACAATTTGCATGGCCCTTCCGCCAGCCAATTGACTAAAATACTGTTTAAGCGCTTCAACACAACGCTGAATCTTCATTGGCTGTTGATCGTGTTTGGCGATCTCTGCATATAAAGTGAAAGCCGGGAGTTTCCAATCTGGAAGAATTTCAATTAAAGAACCAGCCTTCAACTCTTTTTGAGCATCTAAATATAAAATTCTAGCAATACCATGTCCTTGCTGACATAAGGCTTTAGCAACTTGCAAATTATTACTTTGCAAACGGCTTACCATCTCAATATTTAATTTTTCACCTGTTTTAGCATGCTGGAAGTTAAAAGTGCGTGATTCGTTCATTGCATTGATAGAAAGCAACTCATGGTTGTTTAAATCGTTGGGATGCAAAATCGGGCTTGATTGATTGAGATAGCTGGGAGAGGCTACCAAAATCTGATCGACAAAAGCCATAGGAACTACAGAACTACTCTCTTCTACTGGCTTAGAGCTCATACGTACTGCAATATCAATTCGCTCTTCAATTAAGTCGATATAACGATGCCCCACTTCAAAATGAACAGATAAACCGCGATGGGCAGACATCCAATGAGATAAAGCAGGAATAATGTGCTGAACTGCTAAGTCTGGGGTTGTTGCAATACGCAAATCACCAATCAAGTCATCTCGCAATTCATTGATTCTGATTTTGCCTCTTTCTGCTGCTGCCAACATTTCTTGGCAACTTGAGAAAAAAGCCTGTCCAGCCTCTGTCAAACTAAGTTTTCGAGTAGAACGGTGTAATAAAATTACATCCATTTCATTTTCAAGAGAACGTATTTGCTGACTGACAGCACTTGTTGTAATGCCTAATTCACGTGCCGCACCACTAAATGAACTTTTTTCAACCACACAAGCAAAAACACCCATCGCACGAAGCTGATCTAACATAGGTTTCCTCAAATCTAATTCTAAATTTATAAAAAATGCTTATTGTTGTAATGAAAGCAACCAATTACATTATACGAGGAAACCTATATTTATTGCATTAGCTAATTTGGTAAAAGATTTGCCGGATTGATTGGTTTACCGTCAAGGCGAATTTGGAACTCAAGCATGACACGAGAAGCCCCTGAAGATCCCATTTCAGCAATCTTTTGGCCTGCGGTTACATTGTCTCCACTCTTCACCATCATCTTGCTATTGTGGGCATACGCACTGATATAGCCATCAATATGTTTGATTAAAACGAGATTACCGTATTCTTTTAAACCATCGGCTGCGTATACAACTTGACCGTCAGCTGCCGCATAAATAGGATCACCTTGGTTACCACCGTAACGAATTCCTTTGACATTATTCGCCAAATTAAATCCTTGGATAACCGGACCATTATTTGGTTTCACCCAACGCAAGCTTGAACTTGGAATTGAAGCCCCTACGCTAGTATTGGTTGTTGGTGCAACTGTTCTTGGCGGCGGTGTAGTAACCGTTGTTGTTGGCGGAGTTGTGGTTGTCGGTAATGCAATTGTTTGGCGCTTAATTGGCTCTTGTTGCGCCATGACTTGTGTCGACACGGTTTTTGGTGAAGAAGATTTTTTCAATCGTAATGATTGATTAACATAAATACGATATGGCGGAGCAATATCATTCATCTCTGCAATACTGAGATAGTCCAAACCATAACGCATTGCAATGCCACTTAAAGTATCACCTGAACGAACGGTGTAATAGTTAGGAGCCATTGAATAGCGAGAACTATTATTAATTTGTGGTTTAGAAGCACATCCTGCCATTGCAACAGTAAAACCTACAGCTACAGACAACATCATAATTTTCATTATATTGTCTCTTTGAATATGCGATCTGCTTTGTTGCCCAGTTAAATGCATCGATCTCCCTCACTAAATGCTACAAATCATTTCGGCTAAGAGTACCAAAAAAGTAAGAGGAAACATGTTCCTCTTTTTCTATATTCACAAAGTTATAACATTCGGGCCAAATTATTGACCCAAGCTTGCCTGCAAATCCTCTAAAACCGCATAGTTTGTTGCATCCATCTGAATTGGGGTCACACTCACAAAACCGTTTGCAACCGCAAAAAAGTCAGATTGAATCTGGCTAGCAATACGCTGCGGGTCCGTAACTGCTTCACCTGCCAGACCAATCCAGTAGACCTGTCTTCCTCTTGGGTCGACATGACTTGTGATGGGTTTAGACTGAGCACGGCGTCCTTGATAGGTAATTTGTGTACCTTTCAACTGAGGTACATCCGGAATATTAATATTAAAAATATGTCGAGGTGGTAGCGCAGGTAAACCTTTGGCAATAAAGTCATGTACCCATTTGGCTGCTTGCGCATAATCATCTTTATGGTTGTATGAACGCACATCAGAACCCGCTAAAGAAACCGCAATTGCAGGCTGTTTCATTAAGCGTCCTTCAAATGCAGCGCCGACTGTTCCCGAATACAGAACATCATCACCTAAGTTTGCACCACTGTTGATTCCACTAACCACCAAGTCAAATTCGAAATCAAACAATCCATTCATAGATAAATAGACGCAATCGGCTGGCGTTCCATTTACAGCCCATACATCTTCAGCAATTTGAATAGGACGTAAAGGGCGATCTAACGTTAACGCGCTCGAAAATCCACTTCTTTCACTTTCTGGAGCAACTACTACAACACGGCCTAATGGTTTTAACGCTTCAGCTAAAGCCTGTATACCTGGTGCAAATACACCGTCATCATTCGCAATTAGAATATTCACAAAAAATCTTTCTCGACAAATAAACCCGAAGGTTTTCTCAATTGAATTATTTGTTGAATTATATATATTTATGCCTCCATAGCATTATAAAATTGTGAAAAAATGAAAACTTTCGCTCCTTTTTTTCAAGTATTGGGGATCAGTATCACATTGTGTACGCAAACGGTTTTTGCTGATGAGGGTATCTCGACACAAGAAGCTGATAGCTTAATTAAAGATGACATTGCATCTACTCAAGTTTTACAAGAAATTTGCCCTAGTTTTGTTGGCGCAAATAAAAATCTTGAAACGAATACTAAAAAGATTATTGCAATGTACCTTGGTGGTTATTCCAATAAGTCAATTACCTTTTCTGCCCTACAAAATGATGCAGAATACAAGACACTTTTAAGTGAAGCTCGCCAAGCGGCAAAAGAAATGGATCACCATGAGCAACACGAACTTTGTCAGGAAGTGGTAAATTACAAAGATTAAGCTTATTTGACTCAATACGCTTTTCTTTGAAGGGTTTTCTGTTTATGTAAAGCAGAAAACCTACATAACAATACATTTTTTCCATTTTTTTAGCGTTTAAATTGTTTAAGCTATCGGCATATTTCAAATTTTTGTTTCAGGTTATCCATGTTTATGAAAAAAAGCTTAGTTCAATCACTTTCTGTTGTTTTACTCATGACAATGGCAACAGTGGGTTATGCTGCTGACAAGAAAAAAACAGCTGAAAAGAAAACTGAAAATGAAAATGTTGTTGAAGTTACGCCGACCAAAGGGACTACACCCGAAGAATTAGCAGCAATTCAAGTACTTTCTGAAATTTGTCCAAGTTTAATTGGCAAAAAAGATGCTGAATTTGCCCAAGGTTATGAGCGCCTTGTGAAAGATTATTTACCAAATGAAGCAGACCCAGTTGCAGCTTTAGAAAAACGTAGCAAAGACAAAAGTTTCAAGAAAGTCTTAAAAGAAGCACGTAATGATGCAAAAGCTGCTGGTAACGAGCAAAACAAGTTAGTTTGTCAAGACGTAAAAGCTTATCAATCGCAAAACTAAATTAGTTAAAAACTCTCTAGTTACAATACTGTTTGAAAAAGCCGACTTCCCCCATAGAAGTCGGCTTTGCTTTGTCCTAAAATGCTAGGCTCTTCTGCTTCACACAAGATATTGGAATTACCTAGAATGACTCGAAAAAGCGCTATTGCTGCACTCCTCCTCTCACCAAGTTTTTCTTATGCAGCAACTGTCTTATCAGCTCCGCCAGAATTAAATAATAAGTCTTATGTATTAATGGATTACGAGACAGGACAGATTCTCGCTTCTAAAAATGAAAATGAAAAGCTTGCGCCTGCTTCTATGACTAAAATGATGACAAGCTACATCATTGAACAAAAACTATTAAAAGGTGAGCTTACCGAGAATGAAAAGGTTCGTATGAACGAATCTGCTTGGTGTAAAGGAAGCAGCGCTGAATCATGTATGTATGTACCATTAAATGGCACTGCAACAGTTTTAGAAATGCTTCGAGGTATTATCATTCAGTCTGGTAATGATGCGTCAAAAGCAATGGCTGAACATATTGCAGGAAATGAAGGTACTTTTGCTCACCTCATGAACCAGGAAGCAAAACGTATTGGTATGACAAATACCCAGTTTATGAACTCTACGGGCTTACCTGCAGAAGGTCATTATTCAACTGCAAAAGATATGGCTGTTCTAGCTCAACATATTATTAAAGACAGCTCAAGATACTATCCAATTTACTCTGAGAAAGAATTTACATTTAACGGTATCAAGCAAGGTAACCGTAATGCGTTACTTTATACCGACCCAAGTGTTGACGGTTTAAAAACAGGCCATACAGATGAAGCTGGTTACTGCTTAACAACTTCAAGTAAACGTGGCCCAATGCGCTTAATCTCAGTTATTTTTGGTACTGACAGCGTTAATGAACGTGCTAACCAAACACGCGCGTTGTTGTCTTGGGGCTTTGCGAACTTTGAAACTGCAAATGTTCAACCTGCAAACCAAGTTCTTGCAAAAGCTAAAGTATGGTTCGGTAAAGAAAATGAAGTTCAAATTGGTTTAGCAGAGAACTTCAATGTCACTATGCCTAAAGGCAAAGCAGGTGGTATAAAAACTCAATTGGTTGTTCAACCAAATTTAAATGCCCCTCTTCAAAAAGGCCAAGTGGTGGGTAAACTTGTTGCAAGTTTAGATGGCAAGGTCATTGCTGAAAAACCTCTTGTTGCATTAAAACCAGTTGAAGAAGCAGGCTTCTTTGCACGCATGATCGACCATATCAAACAATTCTTTAGTAACTTATTCTAATTTTAGAATAGTTCAATTAAGCACTCATGCTATTAGCTTGAGTGCTTTTTTATTTTATACTTCTATTAAATTTTATTTTGATGCTTCTCATGACAAAAAACATCCGTCCTTATTTAGATCATCATCCACAAATTGATCCAAGTTGTTACATTGATGAAATGTCCGTGGTTGTCGGTGATGTTAAATTGGCCGAAAATGTTTCGGTATGGCCTTTTGCAGTCATTCGCGGAGATGTAAATAGTATTCAAATTGGTAAAAATAGTAATGTACAAGACCATTGTATGTTACATGTCAGCCATAAAAATGATGCCAAGCCTAATGGTTCACCTCTTATTATTGGTGAAGATGTGACGGTGGGTCATCATGTGACTTTACATGGCTGTACAATTGGCAACCGCGTACTAGTCGGGATCAATACCGTCATTTTAGATGATGTCGTTATTGAAGATGATGTAATGATTGGTGCGGGAAGTTTAGTTCCACCTCGTAAAGTCTTAAAAAGTGGTTATCTCTACGTTGGAAGTCCAGTACAGCAAGTACGTCCTCTAACTGAAAAAGAATTGGCATTTTTACCTTACTCAGCAAGACATTATGTAAAAGTGCAAAATAACCATAAAGATAACCAAACCAATTAGTACATACTCAATTTTTCAAACGATAGAGCTTTTATAGTTCTCTATCGTTTGTAAGATCACCGTAGCCAAAAACCCCTAAATTTCGTATCATACGACTTTTAAATTCATGGTGCTTTTTTATGGCCGCATGGACTCCTCATGTCACTGTCGCTACAGTCGTAGAAAAAGATGGACGTTATCTTTTTGTCGAAGAACATAGCGAAGGTTTTGTACACACTGTGTTTAATCAACCTGCTGGTCATGTGGAATGTGGTGAAACGCTAATAGAAGCGGCTATTCGTGAAACACTTGAAGAAACGGGTCATCATGTTGATATAGATGCCTTACTTGGTATTTATACATATACCCCACCTATGTTTCCGGACCGTACTTACTATCGCTTCTGCTTTTTAGCACATGTCACTCATGTCGAAAGCGACCCAAAACTTGATACAGGTATTGTTTCTGCTGTCTGGATGACTCTAGATGAGCTTCAAGAATCTGCCCGCGCTCGTAGTCCTCTGGTCATTAAAGCGATTGAAGATGCCATAAAAGGTCTCCATTATCCTTTAGCTCTTATTTATGAGCACCCTTTCTCTCCCTCATTAACTTCTCATTTGGATGCCTAGTCCTATGCAACAACGTGTCATCGTCGGTATGTCTGGTGGCGTAGATTCATCTGTTTCTGCGGCACTCTTACTTCAACAGGGTTATCAAGTTGAAGGTCTCTTCATGAAAAACTGGGAGGAAGATGACGGCACGGAATACTGTACAGCAATGGAAGATTTAGCCGATGCTCAAGCAGTAGCAGATAAAATCGGTATTAAACTTCACACTGCAAACTTTGCGATGGAATATTGGGATCGTGTATTCGAACACTTCTTGGCTGAATATGCAGCTGGTCGTACCCCAAACCCAGACATCTTATGTAATAAAGAAATTAAGTTCCGCGCATTTTTAGACCATGCCATGACTTTAGGTGCTGACTTTATTGCAACAGGTCACTATGCTCGTCGTGCTGAAACTGCATATAACTCTAAAGGTGAAGCATATGCACCTTTATTACGTGGTTTAGATAATAATAAAGATCAAACTTATTTCTTGCATGCAGTGCATGGCCGTGAAATTAATAAAACGCTCTTCCCTGTTGGCGAAATTGAAAAACCGGAAGTTCGTAGAATTGCCGAAGAGCTGGACTTAGCAACTGCGAAGAAAAAAGATTCAACTGGTATATGTTTTATCGGTGAACGCCGTTTTAATGACTTCCTTAAACAATATTTACCCGCTCAACCAGGTAAAATTGTGCTGGATAATGGTAAAGAAGTTGGTGAACATCACGGTCTGATGTACTATACGCTCGGTCAGCGTGGTGGTATTGGTCTGGGCGGTATGAAAGGTGCAGCTGAAGGTGCATGGTTTGTACTTCATAAAGACGTTGCCAATAACCGTTTAGTTGTAGGCCAAGGACATGAACACCCACTGATGCAAAGTACACAGCTTTGGAGTGAGTCCATTGACTGGGTAGCAGGTGAACAACATATTCCAGCTGAAGGATTACGTTGTACCGCTAAAACACGCTACCGCCAGCCTGATCAGGCTTGCACAGTGTTTATTGATGAAAATAGTGAACACGGTATTCGTGTTGAGTTTGATGAACCTCAACGCGCAGTTACACCGGGTCAAAGTGTTGTATTTTATTCAGATGAAGTTTGCCTAGGCGGGGGTGTGATTCACCATACAAATGCCCCTACACCAAATTTTATTTAAGGGAATGAGTGGCATGGTGGAGTTACCCTTTCAACAATCACAAGCCTTGAATGTTCGCCAAAACCGTGCCCTTGCTTTAGCTGGGGTATTCCAAGCGACCCAGCTTACACATATGACTGCTATGACAGGTCAGCAAAGTATTGGTGAAAGTGGTAACTTCTATTTTGAGTTATTAATAAAGGCGAGTTTAAATATTCGCCCGACAACAAATAATAATAACGTTCAGACTTTAGATTTTTTTAATCAACTGGCTGATATTTCGTTAGGTCTTAAAACACTCGAAAATTGTATTACCCAGCCTTTTACCAATGCGCCTAAGTCTCGTTTACCTAAAATGCGTAGTGCAAAGCTTCCTATGTCTTACGCAATGTCACTTTTGCAATTAGAAAAGAAGGTCTATAGCAATCCTGAATATGTGGCGATTATTGAAAAAGCGCAGCAGAAGATTTTAAAACAGCTTTCTTTTTTCGATAATAACTATTTACACCCCAGCATTTTAGCCAATTTGGCACAAACCTATGTTGATACTGCCGGGCAAATTAATCCACGCATTCTTGTTCGTGGTAATGCTGAGGCATTTAAAGATACCAACCATACCAACCGTATTCGTGCTTGTCTGTTTACAGGGCTACAAATGGCTCATTTATGGCGACAACTCGGCGGTAGTTCATGGAATATGATTTTTAGCAAACGTAAATTGCTACAGGATATTCAAGCACTTGCTCGCTTACAGTACCAAGTTATCTAAGTCTGTAACGAGATTATTTTTGTTTTATGTTTATTCCAGCATTAAGGAATCGTTATGAACGCTTTAACCGCACTATCACCATTAGATGGACGTTATGCCAGCAAATGTGATGCGCTACGCCCTTTTCTTTCTGAGTTTGGTTTAATTCATGCTCGTGTCACTGTAGAAGTGCGTTGGTTACAAGCGCTTTCTAATCGTCCAGAAATTATTGAAGTTGCTCCTTTCTCAGCTGAAACAAATGCAGCTCTAGATGCAATCGTGAGCAACTTCTCTGAAGAAGATGCGAATCGCATTAAAGAAATTGAACGTACAACTAACCATGACGTAAAAGCAGTTGAATATTTCTTGAAAGAGAAAATTGCTGGTATTGCTGAATTACAAAATGCGGGTGAGTTCATTCACTTCGCTTGTACATCAGAAGACATCAATAACTTGTCTCATGCGCTTATGCTTAAAAACGGTCGTGAAGTTTTAGTATCAAGCATGAAGCAAATTTTAAATGCAATTTCTGCTTTAGCAACGACTCATGCTGAACAACCGATGTTGTCTCGTACACATGGTCAAACTGCTAGCCCAACAACTTTGGGTAAAGAAATGGCGAACGTTGCATATCGTTTAGCTCGCCAAATCAAGCAATTTGAAAATGTTGAGTTACTCGGCAAAATCAATGGTGCAGTAGGTAACTACAATGCTCACCTTTCTGCTTACCCAGATGTTGATTGGCCAGCGCACTCACAAGCTTTTGTTGAATCTTTAGGTTTAACATTTAACCCATACACAACTCAAATTGAGCCACATGACTACATGGCTGAATTATTTGATGCGTTACGTCGTTACAATACAATTTTGATCGACTTTAACCGTGACGTATGGGGTTATATCTCTTTAGGTTACTTCAAACAAAAACTTAAAGAAGGTGAAGTTGGTTCTTCAACTATGCCGCACAAAGTTAACCCGATTGACTTTGAAAACTCTGAAGGTAACTTAGGCATTGCAAATGCTGTGTTGGCTCACTTAGGCGAAAAATTACCAATTTCTCGCTGGCAGCGTGACTTAACTGACTCAACTGTACTTCGTAACATGGGTGTTGGTTTTGCTCAAAGCTTAATTGCTTTTGATGCTTGCTTAAAAGGTATTGGCAAACTTGAATTGAATGCAAACCGCTTGAATGAAGATCTTGACCAAGCTCAAGAAGTTCTTGCAGAGCCAATTCAAACAGTTATGCGTCGTTATAACGTTGAAAAACCATATGAGAAGTTAAAAGCTTTAACTCGTGGCCAAGCAATGACTCGCGACATGATGGTTGATTTCGTAAATGGTAATGAACTTGCTCAAGTACCAAGCGAAGAGCGTGCTCGTTTAGCTGAGCTTACACCTGCAACTTATACAGGTAATGCAGCTGAACAAGCAAAACAAATTAACGATTTAATTAGCAAAATCTAATTAAAAAAGTTGATAAAAGCGAAGCTTAGGCTTCGCTTTTTTATTACACTCTCTCCTGTAAAATAAGCACCAACAAACGCAACCATAATAATGATGTGCAAGATTCTTATAAGAATATCAATATGAGATAAAGTTTTTGACATCACAAGACTCAAAAATTTAAAAATAACCACAACTTTGGCAATTGAAACTTAAACAAATATTAATCAAATTGGTTTAATGGCTCCCATAAAAAAAGAGCACCTATAAAGGTACTCTTTCGTTAAAAAATATTTTAATTAAAATTTCGTATCGCGCATTTGCACCAAAGTTGAATTCGCTTTTGCCAATGTATCTGCAACTTTATTCATTACCGCTGGAATCAAACTATCCGCCATTTGGGCCGCTTGTAGACCTAACTTTTCACCCAAAGTTGCCTTTTTACGTGTATTAATCACATAGACATCATGCTGAGGTAACAACGCTAATAGATACTCATCAGAAGTTTCTAGTTTATCTACAAGGTTTAAATCAAGTGCATCTTGTCCATACCAATGCTCACCTGTAGCAACTTTGTCTACATTAAGCTGTGGACGATACTTCTCTACAAAGTGCTTAAACAAGATATGTGTTTGTTGTAGCTCTTCTTCAAACTTCGCCTTACCTTCAGGTGTATTTTCACCGAACATAGTCACAGTACGCTTATATTGCCCTGCTGTGTAAAGTTCGAAGTCAACGTTATGCTCTTTTAAAAGACGATTGAAATTTGGAACCTGAGCAACGACACCAATCGAACCAACAACAGCAAATGGTGCAGAAATAATTTCATTTGCAATACAAGCCATCATATAACCACCACTTGCAGCGACTTTGTCGACAGAGATCGTTAAATGAAAACCTGCATCACGCAAACGAACTAACTGAGCTGCTGCCAGTCCATAACCATGAACCATACCACCCGGACTTTCAAGACGTACCACTACGCGGTCACGTCCAGCTTTAGCTGTAGCTAAAATAAGTGTGATTTCTTCACGAAGGTTTTCAACCGCAGATGCTTGAATGTCACCTTTAAAATCTAAAACAAAAATCTTCTGATTGTTCTTACGGCGGATTTTAGCTTCTTTTGCAAGTTGTTGAGCCAATTGTAAAAGCTCTAAACGGCTTGCTGTCGTTTGTGCAATTTTTTTTCTCTGTTCATTTACACGTGCATTTAAATGACTAACACGTATTTCCGCAGGGAGTTTAGGCAAATGGAATAACATAAAATTCTATGCTCATAAGTTTGTCTTTATAGCCTTAAGATGTGGTTCTTTTGAATAAAATTCAATAGCGATTTTGCAAAATAGATTCATTTTCATTTATTAAATAAAAAAAAGAGCACAAGGCTCTTTTTCTTTTACAGCTAGAAATTAACCGAAACGGCCAGTAATGTACGCTTCTGTCAATTGATGGTCAGGTTGCGTAAATACTTTTTCTGTAGAGTTTACTTCGATCAAATCACCTAAATGGAAGTAAGCTGTACGGTCTGAAACACGTGCTGCTTGTTGCATTGAGTGCGTTACAATCACAATCGTATATTGATCAGAAAGTTCTGAAATAAGCTCTTCCACTTTTGCTGTTGCAATTGGGTCAAGTGCAGAACATGGTTCATCCATCAAAATGACTTCAGGACTTACCGCAATCGTACGTGCAATACATAAACGTTGTTGCTGACCACCAGATAAGCCTGTACCCGGCTGATTCAAACGGTCTTTCACTTCTTCCCATAAGCCCGCTTTACGCAAGCTATTTTCAACAATTTCTTCTAGGTCATATTTGTCACGTGCTAAACCATGTAGCTTTGGTCCATATGCAACGTTATCAAAAATAGACTTAGGAAACGGGTTTGGCTTTTGGAATACCATACCCACCTGAGCACGTAGCAATACAACGTCCAGATTCGGATCATAGATATTTTTGTCATCTAAAGTGATCTTACCTGTTACACGACAACCATCAATTGTGTCATTCATACGGTTTAAGGTACGTAGGAAAGTCGATTTACCACAACCTGATGGTCCGATAAATGCAATCACTTCATTTTGATAGATATCTAAATCAATGCCTTTAATCGCTTCGAAGTCACCATAATAAACATGGGCATCTTGTGCACTGATCTTGATTTCGGTTGAGTTTGGCTTTTTTGAAGTATGTGGCTCAAAATGCGAAACATACGAAGTGCCATGATGCAGTTGTGTATCTGTAAGTGGAGATTGTTCAGTATTCACTAACTTATCCTTTTCTAAGGAATTCGTAATATCGATAGTATTCATTATTTATCCTCTATTACCAACGCACTTCGAACTTTTTACGTAACCAAATTGCAAGGCTGTTTAAACCAATCATTAATGCAAGGAGTACGATAATCGCAGCAGCTGTACGGCCTTCGAAGAAGTTACGCAACTCATTACCTTGCCATAAGTAAACTTGAACAGGTAAAGCAGTTGCTTGATCAAATGGAGTTGATGGAATACTTGCAACGAATGCACTCATTCCGATTAAAAGTAACGGTGCAGTTTCACCAAGCGCATGTGCCACACCAATAATTGAACCTGTCATGATGCCCGGCATAGCCAAAGGTAAAACATGGTGGAAAACAGTTTGTACTTTAGATGCCCCTAAACCAAGAGCAGCTTGTCGAATTGATGGAGGTACAGCTTTTAAAGAAGCACGTGTTGTAATAATGACTGTCGGTAATGTCATTAAACTTAATACCAAACCACCGACAAATGGAGCTGATAATGGTAAATGCATCCAACCAATGAAAATTGCAGCACCAAGTAAACCGAATACAATTGAAGGAACAGCAGCAAGGTTATTAATGTTGACCTCAATGATGTCGGTAATAAAATTCTTTGGAGCAAACTCTTCAAGATAGATAGCGCTGGCAACACCAATTGGGATCGAGATAATGATCACAATCAACATCATGAACAATGAACCCATGAATGCACCTGCAAGACCACTAATTGCTGGTGAGCTACGAGAATCCGGATTCTTAAATAAGTTAGTATTAAATGTATTTTCAAGAATACCTTTTGCTTTCAAATCATCTGCGAGCTTACGGATTTCCGGATCGAGCTGCTGCTGGTCATCTGGTAATGAACGGTCAATGTTACCTTTTAACCAGACATCTACGTTAGCATCACCCAAGAAAGTAAGATTCTCTTTTTTACCAATAAGTGATGGGTCAGCAAATACCATGTCACGTAAACGATAAGCTTCCGAGCTTGCGTAAAGGCTACGTAAAGAATCACGTTGTGACTCAAGTGAAGGGTCTTTAGCAACTATTCCATTTACGATGAGGCTGTCCCAATCCACCATACCCATTTTTGTTTGCCAATCGACATAACGTTCTTGGTAATGAGCAGGTGTTTCACCTTGTGCACGTACTGGCAATGGACCGGCATCAATCACTTTAGGATCGAAGTAAACTGGTACATTTATACTGGTTTGCCAAAAAGCAGGTAAACCTTTTGCCAAAATACTACCAAACAGTAGCGCTACGAATGCAAGGCCAATAACCACTGCTGATAAACCAGCAATACGGAAAGCTTTTTCTTTACGGTGACGTTTAGCCAATGACTTTTCAATGACTTTTTTACGGCGATCACGTGCCTGAGCAGCAGCTTGTGGATCAAATACGTTCTGATCCATAGGAGACGATGTATTTGATGTACTCATTCGTATTGCTCACGGTATTTACGCACAATGTACAGTGCAACAATGTTTAATCCCAAGGTGATTACAAAGAGTGTTAAACCCAATGCAAATGCCACCAAGGCCTGTGGGCTTGCAAAATCGGTATCGCCAGTTAACTGTTTTACGATGGTTACGGTAACTGTCGAAACAGCTTCAAACGGATTTGCATGTAGAAGTGGACTGTTCCCCGCTGCCAAAACCACAATCATGGTTTCCCCCACGGCACGCGATACAGCCAATAAAAATGCCCCTGTAATGCCCGGTAAAGCTGCTGGTAAAACCACTTGGCGAATTGTTTCTGATTTAGTTGCGCCAAGTCCAAGTGAACCATCACGAAGTGCACGAGGTACTTGAGTAATAATGTCATCAGATAAAGATGAAACGAACGGGATAATCATGATTCCCATTACGAAACCAGCAGTCAAAGCACTGGTTGCATTAATTTCAATACCGACATGAGCACCAACAGCTTTAAAAAATGGACCAATAATCATCATGGCAAAAACACCATACACAATTGTTGGAATACCCGCTAAAACTTCAATCGTTGGTTTTGCCCATGAGCGCAACCATGGTGACGCATATTCAGCTAAATAAATGGCAATCATTAAGCCAACCGGTACTGCAACCAATAAGGCAATACCACTGACCATGAGCGTACCCCATAGCAATGGTAATAACCCATAGCTACCTTCGGCATTGCCTGAAGTGCTAAAGCCGGGGTTCCACTCTGTACCAAAGAAAAAGTCGATTGGACTTACAAAATGGAAAAAGTGCATTGCTTCGCCAAACATCGACATTACAATGCCGATTGTGGTCAAAATTGCCACGCCAGAACACAAGATCAAACCAACATTAATCGCACGTTCCACTTGGTTACGTGCACGATATTCTTGGCTAATTTTTTTCTTTGCCCAGACTAGACCTAATAATGCAGCACAAACAACAACAGCAAATTTGGCAAAAGAGCCAATGGTTTGAAATTTTGCATATTGCTGAGCAGCAGCCAACTCATAAGCAGCTGGATGATCACTTACCCCAAAACCAGAAGCAATCGCTTGAACTCGATCAACAAGTACACTTCTTGCTGCTTCATCAAGAGAAGCTGACACAGAAGCTGGAATATTATTAAAGATAATATGATTTAAAATATTTGGTTCAACCAAGTTCCAAATTATCAAAATTAAAAAAGCAGGGATACCGCACCAAAGTCCAACCAGTGCGCCATAATAACCAGGACGAGAATGTAATGTCGCTGAGTTGCTTCCCTTACCTGCTAGGTTACGGCTTTTTCTCAGCCCAAGTTGATATGCAATTGCCACAAGGGCTAACAACACACCGATAAGTAGCAGATTCATGTATTCTCCACTGTTTTCTCAATTGTCATAATTTGGGAAAAACGTGTTAGACAAAAAGGCTGATGATCACTTGGGATCACCAGCCCCTATTCAAAACAAATTATTTAACAGTTTTACCTGCTTTAAAGTCAGCTAGGACTTTAGCGCGCTCTGCATCAGACATCGCGATTAAGCCATCACGCTCAGCTTTAGAACCTTTACCAGTCGCTTTTTTGCTTAGGAAGTATTCTACATACTGTGGTAAACCTTTAACTGATTTTAAGTGTTCGCCTTTCACATAGAAGAATAATGGGCGAGATACAGGATATGTACCATTTAACACAGTTTTCTCAGAAGGAAGTACGTTGTTTACTGATGCTACACGTAACTTGTCACGGTTCATGTCATAGAAACTTAAACCAAACACGCCTACTGCACTTGGAGAAGTTTTTAAGCGAGCTAAAGTTTCTGTATAGTCACCAGCAATTTCAATTACACGACCATCTTTACGGAAAGTCGAACATGCTTTCTTCTGAGCATCTTTATCTAAGTTTTTGAAGTATTCGTATGATTCACAACCAGCATCAACCATTTTCTCTTGGAAAACTTCACGCGTACCGTGGTTAGACGCAGGAATTACAAGTGTAATAGGTTCATTAGGAAGTGATTTGTCGATTTGATTCCAGTTTGTATATGGGTTTGGAACCAATTTACCTTTTGAAGGCAACTGTGCAGCTAAAGCAGCAAACACATGGTAAGGTTTTAATTTATAAGCTGCTTTATGTGAGCTAGACGCGAATACAATACCGTCATAACCAATTTTGATTTCTTGAATTTGTTTTACACCAGCTTTGTTACAAGCTTCAATTTCAGTGCTTTTAATTTTACGAGAAGCGTTTGCAACGTCGATCGTGTTGTCACCAACGCCTTGACAGAACTGTTTTAAACCAGCAGAAGAACCACCAGAACCTACAACAGGAGTTTTAAATTGAGGGAATGTATTACCAAACTCTTCAGCTACAACACTGGCAAACGGTAATACAGTTGAAGAACCAGCAATTTGAATCGTATCACGAGCTGCATTTGCAGTCGTTGTTACAGCGGCCCCAGTTACTGCTAACGCAATTGCGATTTGACGTGGATTTAAGCGCATTCTGTTCTCTCTCATTAATGCAATAGGTTGTACGTCACTTTTTGTTTAGTGCTTGTACGCTCTTCGATAGCTGCATTGTGAATAGAAAATATGACAAATAAGTTACAGTATTATGACGCTTTAATGATTTTTATAATGTTCATTGTCACATTTTTAATTTTATTTTATATCAAGCATTTAAACTTATTTTATAAGGCTTAGAGAACCTAATTTTTATATTAAATATGACAATCATCCCAATTACCAAATTTACAATTATTCTTAAATTATAAAAACTTAAAGAATTTAATAAATTGTTATTACAAATTTAATTTTTGACACATTTCTCAAATTTTTAGATGACATATTTGTTTTTAAAAAATTATTTCGTTCAAAGATGAAAATATTATGACAAAAAGATAAACGGTTACATGCTTTTTGTCAGATAACCGCAATATCACCGTAAATTAAGCTTATCAGTTTGATTGTACTTCTGGCATTGGGACCATTTTTTTACGGTACTTCAAGAAATACATAATGGCTAAAACAGCAAGCCAGATCGGCCCCAAAATCACAGCCAGTCTCATATCTGGCGTCATCGCCATAATAATAAGAATGAAACATACAAAGCTAATGGTTAAATAGTTACTCCATGGGCTCATGATGCTTTGAAACTTAGTTTGACGACGTTGTAATTTCATTGCTTTAGTAAATTTCAAATGCGTGACAGAAATCATGAGCCAGTTAATGACAAGCGCTGCAACAACCAACATCATAAAGAGCTGAAAAGCTTGGCCAGGAATTAAATAGTTCACCACCACACAGACTGCTGTGATTGATGCAGACACCACTGCTGCCGGAACTGGAATACCACGGCTATTTACTTTTTTCAAAATTGCTGGCGCATTACCCTGCTCTGCTAAACCATGCAACATACGGCTATTACAATAAATACAACTGTTATAAACCGAAATAGCAGCAATCAAGACCACAAAGTTCAGAACATTGGCAACGCCATTACTATTGAGTGACTGGAAAATTAAGACAAATGGACTACCGCCTTCTGCCACCATATTCCAAGGATAAAGACATAAAAGAATACCAATTGCACCGATATAAAAAATCAAGATGCGGTACACAATCTGGTTCACTGCTTTTGGAATTGTTGTTTCAGGTTTTTTGGTTTCTGCAGCTGCAATACCAATAAGCTCTAAACCACCAAATGCAAACATAATCACAGCCAAAGCCATAATAAAGCCATGAATACCATGCGGAAAGAAACCACCGTGTTGCCATAAATTTGCAACACCTGCTTGCGGACCTGCTGAGCCTGAAAGTAAAAGATAAGCACCGAAGCCAATCATACTTAAAATCGCAACAATTTTAATGCAGGAAAATAAGAACTCGGATTCCCCAAAAAAGCGGACATTTACCAAGTTAATGCCGTTAATTAAAATAAAGAAAAATAATGCAGTCATCCATGTTGGAATTTCAGGCCACCAGAACTGTATAAACGTGCCAATTGCACTCAGTTCGGCCATACTTACCAGTACATACAACACCCAGTAGTTCCAACCAGACATAAAGCCAGCCATTTTGCCCCAGTATTTGTTCGCAAAATAACTAAAAGAACCACTTACCGGTTCTTCAACAACCATTTCACCTAAATGACGCATAATTAAAAAGGCAATCACTCCTGCAATTGCATATCCTAATAAAATTGAAGGACCAGCCAATTTAATTGTTTGAGAAAGACCTAAAAATAACCCAGTTCCGATCGCCCCTCCGAGTGCGATGAGTTGAATATGCCGATTGGATAAGCCTTGTTTTAACTCGTGCTTATTATTTGCATCCATAACATTATCTCCAATGTTGGTGTCACTTCCTGTACACCTTTATTCAGCACCACATCCGAAGATCAGAAACCGACCTTCGGACATAAATTGCTTTAATATGAGTCCATTTAATTTTGAGAAGACGTGTCCTATCTTCTATTTAAAACGAGCTTGCATCCTTACATTTAATAGGTTGGGAACGCTCCTTTAAAATTTCGTAGCCACGATCGCCGTAATCAAAACGTGCAATCACAGAAGCAAATTTTTTCAAACTCACCGGGGCATCCATTGCTGGTAGTTTTAATTCAATAAAAGTTAACTGGTCATTTTGCTGAACGTTGTCTAGAACACTCTTTAACTGCCCTGCGGTTTCAACCACATAAGTTGTATGGCCTTTCTTACCGTTAAATACCGCTGGAATTTCAGTGTATTTCCAGTTTTGCACGTCGTTATAGGCAGCGTTTTCACCCATAATTAAGCGCTCAATGGTATAGCCGCCATTGTTCAGCAAGAAAATAATTGGTTTTAAACCATGACGGATAATTGTAGAAAGCTCTTGTACCGTAAGCTGGAACGAACCGTCACCAATAAATAGAATTTGACGGCGTTCAGGGGCAGCCAACAAACTACCAAGCAAAGCCGGTAAGGTGTAACCAATAGACCCCCAAAGCGGCTGTGCAATATATTTAGCTGTAGCAGGCAGCTTTATACCTGACAAAGCAGAGTTTGATGTCCCGACTTCACCAATAATCACATCATCTTCTTTTAAGAAACCCGAAATGTAATTCCAAAGCACATCTTGGCTAAGCTTCTGTTGTGCTGGAGCTTCAACTACTTTCTGAGGTTGTTTTTCAAGAAGGGGGACTGACGATTTACGTGGCGCAACTTTTTTATTTAGCTCAACAAGTAATTGTCCAATTTCAATACCCGGAAAATCCTGCCCAAAAATATTTAAGCCATAAGATTTAATTTCGATGTAGTTCTTGGTCTCAATTTGATGAGTAAATACAGCTGAGCCTACATCGGTAAAGCGCGCGCCAATACCAATTAAACAGTCAGATTGTTCAATGATATTTTTCACATGCGGTTGGCTTGCCCCACCAACATAAGTACCAATGTAGCGTGGTGAGCCTTCATCCATAATATTTTTTGCAGTATTCATGCCTGCAAATGGAATTGAGCATTTTTGAGACAAATCATTTAAAAGTGAAGTTACACCAAACACTGAAGCTTCATTATCAACTAAAAGCGCTGGACTTTGAGCATTCTCAATAATGTCACAAAGTTTGCTTACCACACTTTGCAATAATTCAGGTTCAACTGCTGGATAGCTTAGGTCGAGTGGACGCTCAGACACTTCAATTTTAACGTGGGTAATATCACCAGGTAGTTGGATGTGTACAGGACGGCGTTCAAGGAAACACTGACGTAAAACACGATCAATTTCAGAAGCTGCATTTGCAGGAGTTAAACGAGTTTGGGCAACTGTGAACTCTTTCATACAGTTCATAATATTGTCATAGTTACCATCGACAAGCGTGTGGTGAATTAAAGTGCCCTTTTGAACTGCATGTAAAGGTGGAATACCTGAGATATGAATAAGAGGTACATTTTCTGCATAGGCACCTGCAATACCATTAATGGCACTTAAGTCACCTACACCATAAGTCGTAGCCAAGGCAGAAAAACCGTTAATTCGTGCATATCCGTCTGCTGCATAGGCAGCATTTAATTCATTACAATTTCCAATAAATTCGAGTTGTGGGTCTGCTTCAACTTGTTCTAGATATGAGAGGTTAAAATCACCAGGTACACCAAAAAGATGTTGGATACCCATTTGTTTTAGACGAAGATTTAAAAATTCACCAATTTCTATGAACATTGCTCTATATCCTTTGAGACCAATTTTTATTCCATAGAAAAATAATATTTCATCTATCTTTTAGATTTCGTGCATAATAAAAACGCATTTTAATAAAAATACATGATTTGTGTATCATAAAAGGATTTTATGCAATGGATAAGTTCGACTGGCAAATCATTCAGGCACTACAAAAGAATGGACGACTCACCAATCAGGAAATTGGAGATTTAATCGGTTTATCTGCTTCTCAATGTTCAAGACGACGTCAATTGCTTGAGCAAAAAGGCGTGATTCTTGGCTACACGGCACGCATCCAGCAACAGGCGTTAGGGCTTGAAGTTACAGCAATGATTCACATTAATTTAAGGACACACGAAGCCAAATCACAACAAGCTTTTCAAGAGCTGATTGAAGCTGAAGATAACATTCAGGATGCTTTTTCAATTAGTGGCGATGCAGATTTTATTTTAAAAGTTGTTGCTGAAAACTTAGAACAGCTTTCTCAATTTGTGACTGAAAGATTGCTTTCTTATAATTTTATAGGTCACATAAAATCTTACATTGTTCTGAAAAAAATTAAAGAACAGAATCATTTTTTAATTAAACCTAAAAGCCTGAGCTATCATCACTCCCAATAAATAAGCGAAGTCTTTCTACCATATCGGTGAAAATAAAAAGGCGGATACTAGATCCGCCTTAAAATTAATATTTAGACTTTACTGATGTGAACCGTTTGTCCAATCGTATTTTCAAGCAAACCTTCTAAACCAAACTCAGCGCCTAAGCCAGACATTTTCCAGCCACCAAAAGGTGCATGAGGTAGCACTTCTGCATGGGTATTAATCCAAACCGTTCCGCATTGAAGCTGCGTAGCATAGGTCTGTGCGGCTTTAAGATCAGAAGACCAAATTGAACCGCCTAAGCCAAACTCACTGTCATTGGCACGGGCAATAGCATCGTTGATATCGGCATATTTTAAAATAGGCAACACTGGGCCAAACTGCTCTTCTTGTACCACGCGGCAAGAGTCAGAAACTTCAGTCAAAATAGTTGGCGCAATAAAATAGCCTTGCTCTGGTAGCTGTTGTTGTCCAGAAAGTGCTTTTGCACCTTGTTCAATCGCTTCAGCAATAAGAGCTTTCACCTTGTTATATTGCATTTTGTTTTGTACTGGACCAAATGTTGTAGAAGATGCCATACCATCACCCACCACTTGAGCGTTGGCAATATCAGCTAACTTTTGAGATAAAGCCTCATATTGGCTTTCATGTACATATAAACGCTTCAATGCCGCACATGTTTGACCAGCGTTTAAGAACGCCATATTAAAAATCTTAGCTGCAATTTCATCGATATTTGCATCTGGCAATACAATACCAGCATCATTACCGCCGAGCTCTAAAGTTAAGTGTTTTAGCTGCTGAGCTCCCCCAGCCATAATGTGCTGACCAGTTCGAGTTGAGCCAGTAAAGACAACTTTTTGCACATCTGGATGAGAAGATAATGCTTCGCCAATCTCACCAGCTCCAACCACAATTGAGATTACACCAGCCGGAACTTCTTGCTGAATGATTTCACATAAACGTAAAGTCGATAGTGGTGTGTATTCAGAAGGTTTGCTAATCACAACATTACCCGCACGCAATGCAGGCATGATGTGCCAAACTGCAATCATGAGTGGCCAGTTCCATGGCGTAATTGAAGCCACTACACCCAATGGTTGGCGATGGCGCTCAATACGCTTAGTTTCACTGTCTTCAATTACTTCTACCGGTAAATCCATAGAAGCCGCATAACGCGTCCAGCCAATTGCACCCTGCACTTCCATTTGTGCAAGTGCCAGTGGTTTACCTTGTTCAAGAACAACCAGCTCTGCGAGCATTTCAGCGTGCTTTTCAATGCCATCTGCAATTTTATTTAGGATTGATTTACGTTCATCATGCGAGGTTTGTTGCCAAGCTTTAGATGCCTGTTTAGCTGCACTCACTGCTTGGTTCACCTGCGCAACTGATGCTTTTGCACAACGTGCAGCAGTTAAGCCAGTAGCAGGGTTAAGAATTTCTAGTTCACCTTGTTCACCTGAACAACGTTGACCGCCAATAATGAGTTTAAATTCATTGAGCATATTCGCTTGTTGCATTTCTTCTTCCTTGTCTTAATTGTAATTACAGCCACTTACTTTTTTCAGTTAAAGCGGGATTATTTAAAGTAAGTGCGATATTGATATATCAATACAACCCAAAATATCTGGAACCTACCAATACAATAAGAAATTTGCTCCCCATAAATCATGCATAATTATTTTTGTTTTTTGAAAATATGCATATTTTGTGCATATTAGTCTTTTCCGATGCACACTTTTAATAAAAATAATATGTAATAAAAAAGCCCGGCAATAAACCGAGCTTTTTTAGTATCAACTCAATTAGTCGATTGGTGGTACGTAATTACCAGAAGCAATCGCATCTTTAATGCGGTCAGCTTCAGCCAATACTTGAGCTAAAAGGTTTTTAACATTTTCAAATGTTACAACAGGGCTTAATGTAGTCATTTTCAATGACTGTACATTACCAACTTTTGTTACACCGATATTTGCTTCACCACGTGCAAACAATTCGTCTGCTACGTTTTGATTTAAGCTATCGATAAACTCAACTGGATAACCTTCTGGTACAACACGGAACAATACCGAAGCAAATTGTGGTTCAACTAAAAGCTCTAAACCGTCAGTTGCCTTGATGTAATCTGCAACTTCACGAGTCAGTTTTACACCATGGTCAATCATTGAACCATATAGGTCTTCACCAAGTGATTCAATTGTCATCCACAATTTTAATGCATCAAAACGACGAGTCGTTTGTAATGACTTAGACACAAGGTTAGGTACACCATGTTCTTCGTCATAAGCAGAGTTCAAGTACTCAGCTTCGTAGTGCATGAAACGATAGTTCGCTTCGTCTTTTAACAAGAACGCACCACAGCTAATGCTTTGGAAATAATGCTTATGGAAGTCGAGGGTGATCGAGTCAGACAACTCAATACCATCAAGCATTGCACGATAGTCATTTGACAAGATCAGTGCACCGCCCCATGCAGCATCGATGTGCATCCATGAACCATATTTCGTTGTGATTTCACGAATTTTCTTCAATGGATCAATTGCACCAGCATCGGTTGTACCTGCTGTCGCAACAACACAAGCAACAACTTTACCTTCGGCTTGAAGATGCGCCATCGTTTTTTCGAGAGCATCAACATCCATCTGAGCATTTTCATTCACAGGTACAGTTACAACTGACTGGAAGCCCATGCCCATCATTGCCATGTTCTTTTGCACAGAGAAATGCGCATTTTCAGAACAAATGACTTTGACGTTTTTCATTGCTTCAGCTGGAATACCATCACGCTGTACAGACCATGGATTACCATTTTCGTCTTTCCAGTTTTTCGCAATGCACCAGTCACGAGCAAGCAACACACCCATCAAGTTAGATTGAGTACCGCCAGAAGTGAAAACACCTGCCTGACCAGAACCATAACCTACTTTTTGACGCAACCAATCAATCAGCTGAACTTCCATTAATGAACCTGCCGGGCTTTGATCCCATGAGTCCATAGACTGGTTAGTTGCATTGATTAACACTTCCGCGATCTGGCTCATCACCATAGTTGGGCAGTGTAAATGCGCTAATGAATGTGGATGGTGTACTTTCAAGCTTTTATTTAAGAAAAGCTCAATCATACGTTGAAGAGATTGTTGTACACCCATACCTTCTTTTGAAGGTTGGAAAGAAATTGCTGAACGCAATTCTTTAATGCTACCGCCTGTGTACATTTTTTCATTTTGCAACCATGCTGAAACGGCTTTTACCGCTTCGCCCATTGCTGACTCATAGTCAGCAATGGATTGTGCATCATTGCAGAGTAACGCTTTACGATGTTCTGCAAAATCCACCATATTTAAGCGCCTCGTACTGCAACCAATGCTTCTGCAACTGCTTTCTTGAAGCGGGCAATTACTTCAACACACTCTTCTTGAGTAATGATGAGTGGGCAAAGTAAACGAATTACTGTACCGTTACGACCGCCTTTTTCAAGCAATAACTTGTTGTTAAAGCAAGCAGTCTGGATCGCAGCTGCTAACTGAGAATCAGCAGGATGAGAACCGATACGGTCAGCAGGTTTACGCTCGTCAACGATTTCAACGCCGATCATTAAACCGCGGCCACGTACGTTACCGATACATGGGAATTCAGTAGCTAATTTTTTCAATTCAGCTTGTAAGAAGTCACCACGCTCTTGCACATTTTGAGCAAGATTTTGTTCGCTAATCGTTTTTAATACGACAAGACCAGTACCCATAGCAAGTTGGTTACCACGGAAAGTACCCGTATGACCAGCAGGCTGCCAAGCATCAAATTTACGTTTAATACCTAATACTGCAAGTGGTAAACCACCACCTACTGCTTTAGACATTACAACAACATCAGGTTCAATACCTGCATGTTCAAATGCAAACATTTTGCCTGAACGTGCAAAGCCAGCTTGAACTTCGTCTAAAATTAAAACGATGTTGTGCTTTTCAGTTACTTCACGGATTTTTTGCAACCATTTTACTGGAGCTGTAACAACACCGCCTTCACCCTGAATTGCTTCAAGAATAACAGCAGCCGGCTTAGTTACACCGCTTTCAACATCTTCAATAAAGTTTTCAAAATAGTAAGTTAAAGCATCAACACCAGCTTCACCACCTAAACCAAGTGGGCAGCGATATTCATGCGGATATGGCATGAATTGTACGCCTGGCATTAAACCATTAACTGCATTTTTCGCACTTAAGTTACCAGTCATTGCTAGTGAACCATGGGTCATACCATGATAACCACCAGAGAAACTGATTACTGAACTACGACCAGTGTAAGTCTTAGCAAGTTTAATTGCTGCTTCAGTCGCATCTGCACCAGCAGGACCACAGAACTGTAAGCAATACTCTTCTTTACCACCTGGTAAATATGCTAACAACGCTTCAGTAAACGCATCTTTTAAAGGTGTGGTTAAGTCTAAAGTATGCAATGGCAAACCACTTGCCAATGTGTCTTGAATACTTTGAATCACCGCAGGATGATTATGACCTAAAGCCAATGTACCTGCCCCAGCTAAACAATCAAGGTACTGTGTACCTTCAACATCAGTAACCCAGCAACCTTGTGCTTTCGCTATCGCTAACGGTAATTTACGTGGATAGCTACGAACATTCGATTCCATTTGACTTTGGCGAGTCAAATAATATTCGTTAGTAGCATTAGTGGCAGGGTTGACAGAAGTAACGCTCATATCGGATTACCATCTCTGATAAGGGTAGAAAGAAATAAGTCTGGTGACTTTTGGTCCTTTGACTCGGTGCTTTATAGAACTAGCGAAGACACATATTTTATATCTTGTAACTAGGAGCGCGATGATACCTAATTTTGCAAGAAAAAAAACGTCTTTTGTGTACTTTACTCATCTAATCTTATTGAAAAAATGTATTATCCCAATAGTTATGATGAATTATCATCATACTATGTGACAACCTAAAGAAAATATTCTTTTTTTATATTAGTTTGATTTTTTAATTTACATTGAAATACTTTATTTTTAAGTTTTTATTTTTTAAAGCTTTTGTCTGCACCAAAAATTAAAAAACTTGATTTAAATATTACAAATACCCCACAAAATCTGCAAAAGTTATGCATAACTTATGTTTAACATTTCTTAATGAAAAAAAATTAAATTTATATTAATTTTTAAAGGATAAATTTATGCGTACTTTAGCAATATCTACTCTTCTACTTGGTACGGTACTCAGCCCTATGGTTTTTGCCCAAGATGATAATGCACTTCACTACAATATTGTAAATGTTCAAGCAGAAGCTTCTCGTCAGGTATCTAACGATGAAATGCATGCAACTTTATATATTGAAAAAAGTAACAAGCAGCCTGCTGAACTTTCAAATCAAATTAACCAGTTAATGAATCAAGCACTGGCGACTTCACGCAAATATCCACAGGTAAAAGTGGAAACCGGTGCTCAAAGCACTTATCCAATTTATGACAATGACAGTAACAAATTAAAAGAATGGCGTGGCCGTGCAGAAATCCGTTTAGAAAGTAAAGATTTTAAAGCAGCAAGCCAATTAATTAATGAGTTACAACAAAGCTTTCAAACTCAATCCATTAATTTTAGTGTTTCAGATGAGCAACGTAAAAAAGTTGAAAATGAGTTAATGGTTGAAGCATCTAAAAGCTTCCAGCAACGTGCTCAAATGTTGACTCAAGCTTGGAATAAGAGCCAATACACGTTAGTTAATCTAAACCTAAACACGAATAACTATTTTCCTCAGCCTGTAATGCGTGCAAGTATGGCTAAATTTGCGCTGGCCGAAGCTGCAGCGCCAGCTCAAGATATGGCTGCTGGTGAGTCTAAAATTACCGTAAATGCAAATGGTTCAATCCAGTTTAAATAATTATTTTTCAAACTAAAAAACCGCATTCTTAATGCGGTTTTTTTATACTCCACATTATCGTTCTAAACATAATTCTTGCAATGAACTCCATGCTGCTTTGGCTAACAAGTCTTTATAGATTTTAGGGTCAGACTTTACTCGTTGTGATAACCACGCACGACAATAACTTTCTGTAGAACCAATGACCAGTGACAGCAAAAGTTCATGTGGAATCATATGGAATGCTTTAAATTCTTCAAAATCTGCAATCAAACTGAATATCTTTTTGTTTCTACTTTTATTTTTTTGAGCAAGTTGTTGCTGTTCTTCCCCTTGCATAATATTGAAATGAGCAGTAATTAAGAATTTTGCAAATTCGGGTTGTTCACTTACCCAGTCTACATAACTATGAATTAAACCAAATACTACCTCTTGTAATGTTTTGGCCCGTTTTAAATATTCATCTCTTAGTGCTGTCTGGTCATCTAAAGCTGAAAAAAATAAAGCCGCGACGACTCCCTCTTTATTTTTAAAATGGTGATAAACCGCTCCAACACTCGTTTCTGATTTAGCACGAATCATTTCAATGCTGGTCGCTTCAATGCCATGCTCTAAAAAGCAATCTAAAGCATCTTACAATATTTGTCGTTTTAACGCAGCCCTTCTTCCGGGATACAAACGTTCTAATAAATTTTGAGCAGACACCATTTTGTATTCTCTGACCAGTCATCGGAGATATTTTGAATGACTTGACGTATATTTGTAAACAGAACTATATTCTTTAACAGAATAATATTCTGTATTTTCAAATTAAAGGAAAATTAATTATGGCAACAACATTAGAACTCTGGAATAAAATCACTGCTTTCCCTAAAGGAAAGTGGACTTTCTCTCGTATGCTGTGCCTAAAAGCACCCTATTTCGGCAGTATTTCTCCTCTTTTTATTGAGCTAAAGCCAAATTATTGTGAAATTTCCATCAAAAAGAAGCGTTCTGTGCTTAACCATATTGGAACAGTACATGCAATTGCCATGTGTAATATGGCAGAGCTCGCAGGTGGAACAATGACAGAAGTTACTGTCCCTTCTACTCATCGCTGGATTCCAAAAGGCATGACTGTTGAATATTTAAAAAAGGCAGAAACGGATCTTATTGCTGTAGCCGCGCCTGTACATGCGAATTATGACTGGGAAAAGGCTGGAGAATATTTAGTTAATGTAGATGTTTACGACACTCACAAAGACAAGGTATTCCATGCCACTATTACGATGTGGATTTCTAAAAAGAAATAAAAAAAGCCCTGAACTCTCAGGGCTTTTTCATATTATTTTTTAAATGGGAAAGCATATTTTGCAATACGCCCGACCACTTGACCGAACTGTTTAACAAAGCTGGCATTGTTATAGTTCAAACCATATTTTTTACAAACTGCTTCAACTTTTGGAGCCATTTGACGATAACGACGAGCAGGAATATCTGGGAATAAGTGATGTTCGATTTGATGACTTAAGTGACCAGACAAAATATGAAATGCCTCAGAACCTGTTAAGTTAGAAGAACCACGAATTTGGCGCATATACCAGTGTCCACGGCTTTCTTCCTGTAAAACAGATTTTGGAAATACTTCTGCATCTTTTGTGAAGTGACCACAGAAAATAATACTGAATGTCCAGATATTACGAAGACCATTAGCGACTAAGTTACCCGTAAATACTGGTAAAGCTGCTGGCCCTGCAATGAGAGGGAAGAAAACATAGTCTTTAAAAAGTTGCTTACCAATTTTTTTATTCACTGGTTTTAACTCTTCTAAAAATTGTGCCTTGGTCTTACGTTTATAAAGCACACGCCCAATTTCAAGATTCTGAATTGCTACGCCCCACTGGAACAATAAGCAAAATGGAATACTATAAATCGGTTGCAGTAAAAACCCTGGTTTCCAACGTTGCTCAGGGAATAAACGGAGTAAGCCATAACCAATATCATCATCAATACCTTTAATATTGGTATAAGTATGATGTTTATAGTTATGAGTTTGGCGCCAGTTATCAGATGTACCTACCGTGTCCCACTCATAAGTTTGGCCATTAAATTTTGGATCATTCATCCAGTCATATTGACCATGCATAACATTATGACCAAGTTCCATGTTCTCCATAATTTTAGAGAAACCTAATAGACCTGTACCCAAAATCCATGCTGGTGGGAACCAACCTGCAAATAAGCATGCTCGTCCTAAAAGACTGCTATAGCGAACGGCAGCATAAACACGACGGATATATTTTGCATCTTTTTCACCCAAATCATCCAATACTTCTTGTTTGATCTGGTCAAGCTCTTTTGCAAATGCTTCAAGTTCTGCTGGAGTCAAATCGCGATTTTTAGGATTTTTAAAATATTCGACTTTCACTGGCATATTCATAAGAGGTCTCTCTTAAAGATCAATAACTAGATCGGATTGTGCTGAGTTCACACAAATTTTAAGTAACTGGCTTGGTTCTGTATTTTGACTACCGTTTAGTAGGTTACGTGTAGAACCTTGCGTTTTACTACAAACACATTTATTACAAATTCCCATACGGCAACCGTGTGTTGGCTTAACACCTTCATGCTCAAGGCTCACCAAAATCGATTGTCCCTTAGGAATTGCAATCACTTTATTAGACTGAGTTAATGTGACATTCACATAACCGACATCATCTGCAGAACTTGCATTGCTTAAACTAAACGCTTCAGTAAGCACGGCTGCTGCTTTTTCAAAAAGCTCTTCGACAGTTGAAACAAAGCCAGATGGACCACATGCGTAGACCGTGCTGTTTTCAATATCATCAACCAAAGCAAGATGTTCGGCATTTAAGCGCTCATCATTTGGTGTTTCTTGTGTGTAAAACACCTGATAGCTGAAATTTGGGTTTTGTTCAGCCACTTGCTCGAAATACTCTGTAAAAGCAGCATCAGAACGCTGTTTTACCCAATATAAAAGCTGAACCTGCACTTTTTCTAATTGCTGGCTTTGCTTAATTGCTGTGATTAAGCTCAACATTGGTGTAATACCACTACCAGCAGCTAACATAATTAATTTTGGTGTCTGGATATTTTGTTGCATATCACCATAAGGTTGACCAAGCTCAAAAATATCACCAATCTTACTTTCAGCAATGAACCAATTACTAACAACACCATCAGCAACTTTTTTAACGGTTAAACGTAAGTGCTCTGCATCGATTTGTGTCAAGCTATAAGTACGTTCATAACGGCGGCCCGCAATTTCAACAATCAGTGGATGATGCTGACCTGCTGCTCCCATTTTGACCAAACGGTTGCATTTTAAAGTAAGGCTCACAGTGTCATGAGCTACGAATTCTTTTTTTACAATTTGAACTAGTCCGTGCTGTACAGACCATAAGGGATTTATTTTTTGTAGCCAGAAACTCGCCATATCTTTATCAAATACGGCTTGTGTTAATGAATTGAATAGAGAATTTCTCTTTTCGATTGCTTGCATAACTGAGGGCTCTGTCGCTCTTTTTTAATTATTATACACATGTATATATATTTGTATATACACCCGTACTTTTAATTACAATTTCACAAGTTCCCTGTCTAACGCTATAATCCAGAGAGTTTAAGAATATATTGAAAAGCATGACCCAAACCTCACTTTCTCAGAGCCAAAATGACACAAGCTCTTCACAAGATGTCATTGAAATAAAAACAGTAACGCGTTCTGTTGGAAGAAAAGCGACGATTACTAAAGAGGAACTTTTTCAGGCTGCACTTAACCTGATTGGTCCACAAAAAAGTATCGCCTCATTAAGCTTACGTGAAGTTGCGAGAGAAGCTGGTATTGCACCAAATAGCTTTTATCGCCACTTTAAAGATATTGATGAATTAGCCATTTCACTCATTGACCGCGCTGGTATCGTTTTACGTAAGATTATTCGTCAAGCTCGTCTACGGGCATCTTTTCAAGACAGCATTATTCGTAGTTCGGTAGAAATTTTTCTTCAACAGCTTGATGCAGATGAAGGTAATTTAAGTTTGTTGTTACGCGAAGGCTTTACAGGTTCAGCTTCTTATAAAGCTGCTGTAGACCGCCAGCTCAACTTCTTCCAACAAGAACTACAAGAAGATTTAATCCGTCTAGAGCGATTAAACAACAACCATCTATACCATCCAGAACTCGTTGCAAAAGCAATTACGCAACTTGTATTTCATATGGGTGCTAAGGTGATTGATCTTCCGGTTCATCAACGTGCAGAAGTCGCAGAACAAACCATGATTATGATAAGAATGATTTTAGAAGGTGCCCGTCATCTAGACGAAGCAAAAATACGATAAATTCAACATAAAATGGTTTGTGATTTTACAAGCCATTTTTTATACAGATATACCAGTTTCTTGATAAAAATATAATTCGTAGATTGAAGCAACCAACATGCAAGAGTATAAGTAATTATTATTCTAGCAATACATACCCATATTTCCCCACGATATTTAGGGATTCACATGCAAAGTTTGAGTAATCGTCAAAGCCTGATTGCAAGTTATATTCTGATGGGCATTTTTTTGCTTTCGGTTATCCCCTTGCATCTCTTAGCAAGCTTTTTTGCTGGCTTTCTCATTTATGAAATTATTATTAGTTTAAGCTCTATTGTTGAACGTTATATTGATGGTCAAAGAGCCCGCATTTTTATTAGTATTTTACTCAGTATTATCACGGTTTCACTCATCGCCTTTTTCATTACAAGTTTAATTAGCTTTGTGGTTTATGACTTAAAAGGTGTAGGTATCCATAATATCAACAATAAAGTCGATCAAACGCTATTACACTTACAAACCGAAATTGGCAAATATCTTCCAGGTTATATTCCAGACAGCGTTACAGAACTAAAAGATGAAATTTTTGCGTTTATGAAAGATAACGTGACGACATTAAAAAATGCCAGTTCCGATATCTTACATAACTTCGTAACGATGATTATGGGCCTTATTATTGGTATTTTGGTGGCTATTCATGGCTTTCACCGTCGAACACCACAGCCTATATTTAAGTCTTTACTCATTCAACGTATTCAAAAGTTATCAATTTCTTTTAGAAACGTCGTTTTTGCTCAAATTAAAATTTCAGCAATTAATACGCTGCTCTTTATATTATTTGCATTTGTAATATTGCCGATTTGGGGTGTTCATCTGCCTTTCGCTAAAACATTAACCATTCTTACTTTCTTGTTTGGCTTAATTCCGATTTTAGGCAACTTAATTTCAAATACGCTCACATTTATTGCTGCGCTTACGGTTTCACTCGGTCTAGCAGGCGTTGCTCTGCTCTATCTCGTATTAGTACATAAGTTAGAATATTTTATTAATGCGAAAATTATTGGACATAAAATTAATGCCAATGCATGGGAAATTTTATTGGCAATGTTAATTTTTGAGTCAATTTTTGGTTTAGGTGGCCTGATTGCAGCTCCAATCTTTTATGCCTATTTAAAACTAGAATTAAAAGATGCCAGAATGATTTAGTTAAATTTTACTCAATAAAAAAGCGCCGTTACGGCGCTTTTTTATGATTTCCTACTTATGGTTTAACCACCACAAGTACTTGAATCGCTTCCGGAGTTACAGTTAAGCCATCGAGTAAACTCAAGCCTTCTTTTTGCAACTTCTGTAAGCGCTCAATTTCGTCTTGACGAATACTTGGGTTGAACTGTTTTAAATAAGTTAAGCGGTCAATCTCGTATTGCCATTTGCTACCATAATGCTCTTTTGCCTGCTGTTGTAACTGTGGCAAGCCTACTTTAGCAATATCAAGCGCTTGTCTATAACGCTCTTCAATTACTTCACGGCGAGCTTTAACCACTTGGCGGCAGCTATTGCCATCTAAATGGTGCAAATATGGTTTTAAAATGGTTGGATCGATCTTTTCAGACAAGTCCTGACCATTTTCACTTAACAACACGCGAATGAGCTGTTTCGGTAAGCTTGATGGCAAGTTCAAAGATTTTGGTGCAACTACATCAACTTTAAACCAAACTTCAAGTAATACAGAACCTTGCTTTAATGCATTTGACTTAAGAACAGCAACATTAGTACTACCGAAGGATTGTGTACGGATCATTTCCATTACACTTTCAATGAACGGATGCTCTAAGGTCAGGTATTGAGCGTCTTCACGCATTTGTGCTTGATCACGATAGAACGTCGCAGTCATGCCCTCTTCGTCTAGTGCCAAACCTTGTACTTGCATCTGGTCTGTTGGACGAATAATAACAGTACCGTTACTTTGCTCATCAAAATCGATATTGGTTGAAGACATAAAACGCTTCACAAACATAGGTAATGTTGTGTTGTCATCGTAGTCTTCTAAGGCTTGAACAATTTCTTGTGCAACGATAGGACGACATGAGTTGTATTCAAGCAAGCGATCTCGACCAGCTTGTAACTCTGTTTCTAAAGCTTGACGTTGAACATTGACTTCTTCGAGTAAGTCTTCGAATGTTTGGCCTTGATCTGAAAGCAAGCAGTCTTTTAATTCAACAATAAAGTTTTCTTGCAGCGTTTGAGCTGTCGGAGAAATATTGCTAAAAATATTTAATGCTTCATTGTACCAACGGAACATACGCTCTTGAGCGGTGCCCATTAAGTAAGGTACATGAATTTGAATACGGTTTTCTTGACCAATACGGTCTAAACGACCAATACGTTGTTCTAAAACATCTGGGTTTGCAGGCAAATCAAATAAAATGAGATCACTCGCAAACTGGAAGTTACGACCTTCTGAACCAATTTCAGAACACAGTAAAATTTGAGCACCATAGCTTTCTTCTGCAAAGTAAGCAGCTGCTTGGTCACGCTCAAGTAAACTCATGCCTTCATGGAACATTGCAGTACGAATACCTGCATGCAAACGAAGTGCGCTTTCTAAAGATTCAACTACAGGACCACTACGTGCAATTAAAAGAACTTTTTTATGTTTAAGTTCTTTACGTAGAATTTCCATTAACCATGGCACACGTGGGTCATTTTGCATCCATGATCCATCAATTTGTGCTTCTTCTGGCCACATTTGCTCACGTAGTTTACCGTCTTTTGACCAATCTTCTGGCGCTGGCAAAGGTGCTGGTTGGCAATCACGACCTGGGAAACCTTGAATCGCTTCACGCGTATTACGGAATAAAATACGACCTGTACCATGACGGTCTAACAACTCATGAATCGCTCTGAAACGTTGTTCAGGCTGATCTTCAATTGAATGACCCAATAAACCCTCTAAAGCAGTTAAATGCTCTTGAGTTAAAGGTTCATCTGACATCAATACTTCTGCAACTTGAGCAGTTTGCTGATATTGCGCTTCTTCATCCAAGAAACGCTCTAAACTGCTAAAGCGCTGCGGATCTAACAAACGTAAGCGTGCAAAGTGACTTTCTACACCAAGCTGTTCAGGTGTTGCTGTAAGAAGTAATACACCAGCCGTATTTTCGGCAAGCTCTTCAACTAAGTCGTAACGATCATTACCGCCTTCTTCTTCGCTCCACATTAAATGATGCGCTTCATCGACAACGAGTAAATCGAAACCAGCTTCTAGTGCTTGCTCACGTAAATCGTCATGGTCCACCATCAAGTCGACGCTGGCAATAATGCATTGCTCAGTTAAGAACGGGTTAAGCTCTGGATCATGTTCTTTAATAGACGCAGTACGGGTTAAATCGAACAGAGAAAATTGCAAGTTGAAACGGCGACGCATTTCAATCATCCACTGATATTGCAGCGAATCAGGGACTAAGATGAGGATACGTTCTGAACGACCAGTTTTAAGCTGTTGATGGATAATCAAACCAGCTTCAATTGTTTTACCTAAACCTACTTCATCGGCAAGTAAAACACGTGGTGCAAAACGTTTACCGACTTCATGTGCAATATAGAGTTGATGTGGGATTAAACCAACGCGTGCACCAACCAAGCCGCGTAATGGACTGGTTTGCATTTGCGCTTGCATTAGCATGGCTTCAATGCGTAAGTCATACCACTCTTTATAATCGATCTGGCTTGCTAGCAAACGATCTAAGGGTTTTGATAATTGAATTTGTGCACCGATACGAGTTTCATTGAGCGCTTTACGTTCTTGTTCGCCATTTTCTAAGGTACGAACTACGTTGTAACGCAAAACGCCATGGCGGTCTTCAACCGACTCAACAATCCACTTTTGGCCTTCTTGATCTTGAACTTCATCGTTTGTGTTAAAGATGATACGAGATAATGGTGCGTTATTACGTGCATAGACACGCGTTTCATCACTCTTGGGGAATAAAATGCTGACAGATCTTTCATCTACATCAATAAGAACGCCTAAACCGAGCTCAGTCTCTGTATCTGATAGCCAACGTTGACCAATAGCATACTGCTGCAATTTTTCCACCTTTTTCTCAAGTTCGCACTACATATTGTACGATGCAAATTAGCTTATTTTTGCATCTTTTTATGTAGTCTTTAAAGCAAAATTTTGCAGCAGAAACCAATTAAATTATTTCGCTACAAAAATTACTCATTGAAAGTTTTTACATTAAAACGGTACAGGACAGTTAAACGTTAATGATTCCCCTGTGACAGGATGATTAAAGCTTAACTGTTTGGCATGCAAGCACAGACGAGGAACAAGTAATTGTTCCGGTGTTGCATACAATGTATCACCTACAATCGGATGTCCCAGATATTGCATGTGTACACGGAGTTGATGAGAACGTCCGGTAATCGGTGTTAATTTGACACGCGTAACCGGTTGTCCCTGAATCTGGAAATGTTCGATCGCCTGCCAATGTGTTAAAGCAGGTTTATTATGAGAAGCGTCGACAATATGTAAAGGTGGTCGACTCGGGTCATAGACGACAGGGATATCAACAGTCCCTTCGCCATGTAGATGGCCTGCGACTAACGCTTCATATATTTTCGAAGTTTGACGGTCTTGAAATTGGCGTGCAATCGCACTTTGTCCACGCTTAGATAACCCAAAAACCAAAATACCCGAGGTATCACGGTCAAGGCGGTGAATGAGCAAAGTTCGTGGTTCAATTGTCACCAGTCTTGTCAAAACGCTGTCATGTAAATCACCTTTCCCTGGCACACTCAAAATGTCCGAAGGTTTATGAATCACCATAAAATCATCATCACGATAGATCAGATGTTCACTTAGAAAATCACTCAAAGTTGTATTCCCAAGGTAAGATGAAAAACAAGCGGGCAATAATAAAAAGCTTACGTCCGAATTACAATGCCGTTCGGGTAAATTAACAACAGAATTTGCAAATATTATGATTCAGTTTATGGCTAAAGCCGATTAGTGCTTCAATAACTGCATAATATGTTGCAACGTAGGTGTTTGCATCAGCTCTTCAGCACTTAGACTCGCACCGTTCGCACGCCATAATTCCACCAGATAATTAACTCCAGCAGTGTCTAGACCATAGTTTCTTAAATCTATTTCGGGATGAATTTCCATTGGATGCCGCCCAACCTGTTCAGCAACTGCCAATAAAATTCCCTTATCGGACAACACCTGTGACGACGGTGCACTTAAAGACCATAAGCGCATTAAAGTCTGTGTGTTTATATGTTGAATGGAGTCAAAACTGATTTTTTCAATCCATTGTATATGCTGCTCTAAACTACTCGCCAAAATCGCATCATTTACAACGGCTACATAATCTGTAATCGATAAAACAAGCTGCATGACTTGCTTAAATAGCGGTGTTAAATTTCCCGCCATTATCACTTGTGCCTGAGGGTTTGATGACAACTGTTGCCCAAGCTGTAACATGGCCTGTTGAAGTTGAGATGACTGAATCATCATAACTGGAATTTCGAGTGCCTGTGCTCTTTTGCTTAGCATTTCTAAATGATCGGCTAATGGTTGGTTCATCCATTCAGGGGTATTTTCAAGTTCATTTAACCCAACCATGAGCAAAATGCTATGCGTAGATTCAATAGGCCAATTTGAAGTACTTGCGGCTAACTGGATTTTTCGAGGTAAGGGATAAAACATTGTTCTCTACAAATATAAAAATAGCTCAAATTAAAAGGCCCGTTTAAAACGGGCCTTTTTGCTTACTTCATTTCAGCGAAGGTTTCTTTTGCAGCCTGAATCGTATATTCGATATCTTCATCTGAATGAGCAGATGAAATAAAGCCTGCTTCAAATGCTGACGGCGCCAAGTTTACACCGCGCTTTAACATGCCATGGAAGAACTTTTTGAAAGCTTCAATATCACATGCCAACATTGAGTCAAAGCTTGTAATATCTTCTTGGTCGGTAAAGTAAAGGCCAAACATTGCGCCCGCTTGCTGAGTTTTAAATGGAATACCTGCTTCATCTGCTGCTGCTTGTAAGCCTGCAAGTAACTTTTCAAGTTGAGCCGATAATTTGCTGTAAAAATCCGGTTGACGTAAATGTTTGAACATTTCAATACCTGCGCGCATAGCAAGTGGGTTACCAGATAAAGTTCCCGCTTGGTATACACCACCTAAAGGTGCGATGCATTCCATGATTTCTCGCTTACCACCAAATGCACCTACAGGTAAGCCCGCGCCAATAATTTTACCCAAAGTCGTTAAGTCAGGTTTAACGTTGTAAACTGACTGAGCACCGCCTAATGCAACACGGAAACCAGTCATTACTTCATCAATAATGAATACAGATTTATATTCATCACACACATCACGAATCGCTTGTAAGAAACCATCAATTGGTTTCACCATATTCATGTTACCTGCGACAGGTTCAATAATGACACCCGCAATTTCATGACCAAATTTTGCAAAGCATTCTTTTAATGCTGCAATATCGTTATATGGCAGCGTTAAAGTGTGTTTAGCGAAGTCAGCTGGTACACCTTTCGATGTTGGTTCACCCTCACCTTTAGTTAATAAACCAGAACCTGCTTTTACCAATAAAGAGTCAGAGTGCCCATGGTAACAACCTTCAAACTTCACGATCTTGTCACGGCCAGTATAACCACGTGCTAAACGAATAGCAGTCATAGTTGCTTCTGTACCAGAGTTGGTCATACGTACCAATTCAATAGATGGCATGATTTCACAAATGATATCTGCCAAGGTAGTTTCGTGTACGGTTGGTGCACCAAAACTTAAACCATCTTCTGCTGCTGTTTGTACAGCTTTAATAATATCTGGATGAGCATGACCCAAAATCATTGGTCCCCAAGAGCCAACATAATCTACATAGCGCTTGCCATCTACATCCCATAAATACGCACCTTTGGCTTTCTCGATGAAAACCGGTGTTCCTCCAACGCCATTAAAGGCACGTACCGGAGAGTTCACACCACCTGGAATGTGTTTGCTGGCTTGTTTAAATAACTGTTCTTGCTTTGGAGATAAACTCATGGAAATGCTCGTCTTAAATATCTAAAAATAATTTTGAAAGCTTAAGAAAATAATTGTGCCCATGCTTGTACACGGGCAGGAATTTCAGCAGTTGATCGACCTAATATATCACTAATGACTGCACAGAGGTCAGCTCCGGCCTCAATCACGGGTTTTGAGTTTTCAACTGTTAAACCACCAATTGCACAAATAGGTAAATCATACTGAGCTGCTGCTTGCCTAATCACTTCTATACCTACATTACCTGCTTCCGGTTTAGTCGCAGTTGCATACACAGCGCCAAAGGCAACATAAGTTGCGCCATCGGCAATTGCTTTTTGGGCAAGTTCTAATGAGTTTAGGCAAGTACGACCAATAATGACACCTTCTGGTAACTGTGATTTTGCATCGGTAATTTCACCGTCACTTTGTCCTAAATGCACACCTAAACCAAACTTTGCAGCCAGTTTTAGATCATCATTAATGACAAAAGGAACCTGATATTTTTCACATAAACCTTTAATCTGTTCAACTTCAGCAGGCTGATCGGCTTTGTCTACTTTTTTACGGCGGTACTGTAAAATTGCGATTTGATGGGTTGCGAGTGCAGCGTCTAGTTTTTCTAATAATAATTCGATTGGGTCATCATTGGTAATGAGATATAAACCGCGCATACTCTACTCTCGCTTTTGAAAACTTCGCTAGTATAACGGATTTATAAGTCATCATAAGTACCGATTGATATAGGCTTACCAGTACCAATCGGTATATTTAAAAAAATAAATAAATTAACTTGGAATTTTATCATGCTTGCGATCAATCAAACTTAATCGACCCATTGCAACATCCGAAAGCATTCGCCAATCAGAAATAAAGCTATAAAGTGGCTGTTTAAAGCTGGCAGGCTTATTTTTTTCAAACACAAAATGTCCAACCCATGCATTTGCATAACCCGCTACCAAACCATAGAGCACATATTTAGCTTGTTTCTTACGAATCGCTTTTGAAAAAAAGTATAGACCAATGCTACTTCCCACCACATGTAAGCGTCTGCTCATAATGTTACGGTGTTCGGTTAAGTAAAAACGATAAAATTCCTGATAGTTTTTAATCGGTAACTCAAACTCTGGCTGAGTTTCATGGCTAAAGTTTACTGGTGCATTCACGATCATCTTCCTGATTTTTATTTGATCAAAACATCACCTGATTGTACACCTAAATAAAAGTGTAGCGTCATATGTTTGATTGTAACTTTCTCTATCAAAAACATTATTTTTAGCGCTAAGCTATTATACTTATTCAAGATAGTTTAAATACCTGATTCAGGGAGATCCATTATGGTTGAAGTTGAGCTTAAGTTTCAGTTACCTGAATCGAAGAAAAAAACTGTTCAGCAGTATTTAAAAAAGCATAAAGCGCAGCATATTCATTTACAGGCCAAGTATTACGATACACCAAATCGCCTACTCGCAAAAAATGGCATGGCTCTACGTTTACGTAAAGAAAATGATTTATGGGTACAAACCTTTAAGGCTGCCGGCCAAAGTCATTTACATCGTGTTGAAGAAGAAGTTTTTTTAGGAAAATGCGAACAAGAACCTGAAATAAACCTTGAGTTATATAAAGACAATAAAGCCGTCACAGATTTGATTACTCAAGCTTTAGGCTCTGAAGTCGAAAAGCTAAGCTTACAGTTTGAGACTGATGTACAACGTACTTATCATGTTTTTGAAGCAGATGACACAGCAATTGAAGTCTGTCTGGATGACGGCGTCGTAAAAACAGCAACAGCACAAAGCAAAATTTGCGAAGTTGAGTTCGAACTTAAACAAGGTGCAGTTAAAACACTTATTCAATTTGCTCAGCAATGGATTAATCGTTATGAACTTTGGCTCGATGTTAGAAGTAAAGCCGAGCGAGGTAATTTACTTGCATTGGGGCAAGCTGCTTCACCGGCTGTTCACGCAAAAAATCTGAACTTAGATAAAGACGTTTCAGCAGAACAGGCGCTCAAAAAAATTGTAGAAAACTGTTTGGGACAGTTCTTGCCGAATATGGCTGCAATTGCTGATGGTGTTGCAGACGCTGAACACATTCATCAAGCACGCGTGAGCTTACGCCGTTTACGCAGCGCACTTCACCATTTTGCAACATGGTCAGACGAGTTAAATCCTGTGTGGGAAGAACAAATTGCCGAGCTTTTCCGCAAGCTTGGAGACACGCGAGACGAAGATGCCATTCGTACTGAAATTTTACCGATGATTGTGCAGCATGGTTCACCTGAACTTTTGCTACCTATTTCTGAGCAGCCATTAAAAGACCTAACCACACTGTTTAAATCTGCAGAAACCGTTAAGCTCGTGCTCGCATTACTGGCATTTGCTTATTCAGAAGAAGATAACCAAAACGCTAAAGGAAAATTGAAAAAACAGATAGAAAAAAGCTTAGACAAGTTACATCACCAAGTCATAAGTCATGCCGAGCATTTCACAGAACTTGAAGTCACTGAACAGCACAAAATACGTAAAAAAGCGAAGCAATTACGTTACTGTATCGAATTTATATCAAGCTTATATCCACGTAAAAATGTTCAGCAGTTTTTAAAAAAATTACAGCCTGTGCAAAATACTTTAGGACTTTATAACGACTTGTTTATTGCCGAAGATCTATTTAATAAAGCAACTGAACATGACCCACATTTTTGGTTTGCATTAGGATGGGTTAAAGCCAAACAGCCTTATTTACAAAATCAGTCTGCCGAAGCTTTGCAAAAATTTAAACAGGCAAAAATATTTTGGTAAGAATTTTAAAGTCGCGACAAATATGCCGCGACTTTTTATCTATATTTACCAAATACTTTCCATACACCATTATCTGCTAATGGGTCGCTATAGCTATCACTACGCTGTTTTCTTGGCTTATCACGAGCGTCAACAAGTTTAAAGTGTGGCTCTACCCCCAACACAATACCATTGGTATAAAACCGTGAACGCGTATATTCAGTTTGACCATGCTGGAATACATAAGTTCTTAAATCGATAAATTCGCGGTGTGCAACTAATGCTGCCGTGTCGTCGCTTTGCAACCATTCTTGCATGGTAAAAATCTGGTCTGTGTCAAACTGTCCACATTTTTCAATAAGACTGGCCACACCACGGAAAGTTTTAGATTCTTTTGCGCGTGTTTTATTAATACGAATTCGGTCTACATGGAAAAAGAATAAAGGTAAATTTAAATGACTCGGTAAATGAATCGCATCTGGTAATTCATCTTCCATAAAAGGCTGAAAAAGCTCTTGTGCCCTTTCTATTAAATCTTTCCATTGTTGATAATAGGCTAAGACTTCTTCTTGCAAACCATAATAAATTGGTAGCCCTTCGACATGCTCCAAATACTGGGGCGGAAAAACATGCTGACGTAATAAAGCAATGTCTGTTTTTAGACTTTGAACGGCAATTGCATCTTGCATATTATAACTCCCAATACTTAGGCTATTTACAGACTAAGGCAAAGGTTTTGTTTCCGCAAGGCTTTGCCTATAATAAGCAGCTCTATTTTTGCGGGAATAAGTCATGTCTCAAAAGATTAATGCAACAGATATTACTGAAGAAGAAGCGTTAAATGCTGTTTTCTTTGAGCGTGCGGATGAATTCATTAAACAAGCGAATGATTTTTGTCGCCCGCCTAAAGGCCAAAAACCTGATCCAGCTGAGCTTCGCGGACAAGTGAGTGCTGCGATGTTATTTGCAACTGCCCGTTTTAATACATGGGTCGCTGCCAATAATTTTAAAGATGGCAATGAAATGCGTGATGCAAAAGAGCAAGTGATGTCTTATCTGCTTCAACAATTTCAAATGATGCTTGAAGATAACTTTGATGAGTACTGTGAACAGTTCGAAAACTATTTACGTTTCCGTAAGAATGAAGATTTTCATACTCATAAGCATGACCATGATCATTAATAAATTTTAAATACCCAAATAAAAAGCCACTTCATGTGGCTTTTTATTTGGCAAGTCATTTATTGCTTTTGCGCTTGGCCATATTGGTCAGCCATCACTTCAACGAGATTGGAAAGTTTAATATATTTTTTAATGACTGCATTCACATCAGCAACAGTTAGCTTTGTTAAATCTTGATCATGCTTAACACGATCCAGTAATGTTTTACCTGACTCAAGCTCAATATTTAACATACCGTGAATATTACGCTCATCCTCTAATGCAGTAACACGTTTTTTCATGAGATCTGCTTTAGCTGCTGCAAGCTCTTGCTCGGTAATACCATTGGTTAATAAGTCATTTAATACCTTATGAACTGAAGCAGAAACTTGTGCCGAACGCCCCGCCGTATAGTTTGCACTAATACTTAATGCACCCACATTGGTGTCCTGATCAAGTTGCAGTCCTGTTCCAAAACCATAAACTAATGCATTTTTTTCACGAAGCTCTTGAGCCAAACGCGAAGAAATTTGAGAATCACCTAAAATATAATTCATTAAAATTAAGGCAGATGCATCCGGATGATTTTTTCCAACCGGTATCGCAAGTACGCTTTGATAACTACCAAACTCACGTTGTTCAGATAAAGCATGTACTTGCTGAGCAGGAAAATCGACGTGTTGAATTAAGATTTTTTCATATGGTTGTTTACTGTTCCAACTACCAAACTCCTGATTTAATAGTTTTTTCATTTTTTTGGCATCAAATGCGCCAGTAATTGCAATTTGGGCATGGTTCATTGCAAAGAAATGCTGATATAACTCTTTGACTTGTTCTTGGGTCACATCCTTTAATTGTTTTTTGGCTAACTCAGGTTCAAAGTGGTAGCGTAAATCACCTGGCTGATATTCTTCAACTAAACGTGACAACGTTAAACCTGCAACTACATCAGGTTCTGTATAAGGTCGATCAAGACTAGATAAGCTTTGAGATTTAATTAAATCGAATTGAGATTGTTCAAATTTAGGGTTTTTCATAACCTCTAGAACAAACTTGAAGAATTCATCAAACTTTTCAGTTTTAGATTGAATATTAATGGTCATGCCATTGCCGTCAGCACTCGCATAAGCCGCGCCACCAGCATCAATCGATTTATCGGCAATATCTTGCAAGCTATATTTATCAGAACCACGAAGTAATAAATACGAAGTTAAATCAACTACCGTGCCTTTATTAAATAAAGATTTTTCTGTACCAAAATCCATAGTAATGGTGGCATAGGTACGATCATCACGGGTTTCCACAGGGAACAAAGCATACTTCATTCCATTTTTAAGTTTTCCACGAATAATCTTTTTCTCATTACTCTCAGCATATTGCTTAGAAGTTTTTAAAAACTCGTTAACTTCTTCTTGATAAACTTTCGGGTCTTTTAAAGGTTCTGGTTTAGCATCTGTCTGATCTAAAGTTTTAGGTTTATCTTTTGGGTCGAGTTGTAATGCTTTCTTTTGATCTTCAGGTGTTGGCAAAATATCGCCATCAATACGATGCCCAGCAATAAGGAACTGTTTTAAGGTTTGATTTACGTCATTGAGCTTCACTTTCTCAACTGCATCTAAATCTTTAAAATATTGATCCCACTGCCCACCAGCTACGCTGTAATCACTTAAACGAGAACCCAAAGCAACGGCGTCTTTATTGACTAACTCGCTTTGTGTTTTCATTAAACTTTTTACACGTTTTAGCTCAGTCTCTGTAAAAGGTTTACCTTTTTCAATTCCAGAGAGCAAAGCGCTTTCTACTTTGTTGGGGTCGTTTTTAGGTGAGTAGACCGCCCCTAAAAATACAACATTAAAATCTTGGTCTAACCAAGTTGATGCCTGAACGTCTGTGCTAATGCCTGTTTCAACCATATTCTGGTACAAATGACCACTTGGCTGCATGGTATATAACATTGGTGCTAAAGCCAGTGTCGGCTGAATTTTGATGTTTTTTCCATTCATATAAATATGGAATTTGGCTAAATCACTGCCTTTTTTCACCACAAATTCACGATTCTTTATTTTTGTAGAATCTAACACAGGCACCTGAACACGCTTAGGCACAGCTCGCGCAGGAATTGGACTAAAATATTGGTCTATCGTTTTTAAAACATCAGTTTTATCAAACTTACCTGAAATCACCATGACCGCATTATTAGGTGCGTACCAACTACGGTAGAACTGGTTCAATTCCGGCATTTTAATTGACTTAAGCTCTGGCAAATCACCAATCGGTAATCGTCCTAAATACTGGTTTCCATAAGCCGATTTCCACATTTGATCCATTAAAACAGCAAAAGGCTGATCCATACGGACTTCACGTTCACGCTTTACGATTTCAATTTCAGAAGGAACAAATTTTTCTTGTAAAACCAATTTGTCCATACGCTCAGATTCAAGATACAGTACTTGATCAAGTGCAGTTTTTTCTGGACGGACAATATTCGTGTATTTAGTTGAATAGTAATCCGTGCTCGCGTTCGTCATTAATGTATATTGATCTAAACGGCGTTGGAATTCTTCACCTTTTACATTTTGCGTGCCTTTAAAGGCCAAATGCTCAAGTAAATGTGCTAAGCCACCTTTACCTTGCGGATCATTTAAAGAACCTGTCAAATAGATGGTATTAATAAAGATTTTATTTTCTTTGTCATTCGGGGCAAGTACGACCCGAAAACCATTATCTAATTTATATTCCTCAATATTTTGCTTACTTTTTACTAATGTTGTTTGTGCAAAAGACGCAGCACTTAAACCAAGAATACATAGGGAGAGAGTCAGTTGTTTAAACTGCATAAACATATAAATACCAATTAATTTGAATAATAAAAAATCAATAGTTGTGGGACTATAGTAGGAAATTTAAGCTGACATTAATAGTAAAGATTTGAAAAAAAAGCCGTTTATTTAAACGGCCTTATATTTTAAGGAAAAATTTCTGCTTGCATATAAAGTTTGCCATAGCCTGAAATTTCAATACGCTCCTGATTTAAGACATTACAATACAAAACGCCTCCACGGTTAGAAGCCTGATAAGCAGTAATATTATTTTTAGCGAGTTTCTCTGCCCATAGCGGTGCTATTGCGGTAAGAATTGAACCTGTAACAGGATCTTCTTCTATACCTGCGACAGGAGCAAAGTAACGCGATACGCAATCATAGTCTTGATCTGCTCTTGACGTTATTGCTACATCAAGACCACTGGTGGTAATCGCAGTCCGCTTACCTAAGGCTTTAAGCAAATTCATGTCAGGCTTCTCATCTAACACATCTTGAACTGATTCATATTCAACAATGTAGGCTTGAACATTTTGATAAACCACTTTAAACGGTTTTGTTAATGCTTGACGTAAAACAGCCGGATAATCTTCAACTTGATGAGCCTTACGAATTGGAAAATTCATTCTGATTTTGCCGTCTTCATCTCGATGAACGACAAATAGGCCTAAGTTTCGTACATGAAAATTAAGAGTCTTTTTCTCGGTATAATCTTTAAATAATACGAACGCACTGGCAAGAGTCGCATGTCCACAAAAATCGACTTCAACTGTTGGAGTAAACCAACGGATTTCATAATTTTCAGAGTCTATAATTTTTACAAAAGCAGTTTCGGATAAGTTATTTTCAAGCGCTATCTTTTGCATTAAATCTGCATCTAGCCACTCTTTTTCAACTACTACAGCAGCAGGGTTTCCACGAAATAATTCTTTGGTAAAAGCATCGACTTGATACATTTTCATGTTAGTGCTCTCTTTCTTAATAGACTCATTTTTAAAAATTATTTAAAAGAAAAACAGATACAGTTTTTTTAAAATTAACATCACAGTAGCAATTTACGTATATAAAAAAACGGCTCATCCAGACTGGATGAGCCATTTTAATATTAACTTTTAATGATGTTGAGTTAATTCAATTTCATCTTCGCTATTCATTATAGCTTTGTCGGTCTGCCCCATAAATTGGCTTGTAACTACACCAGCAGTCATCGAACCATTTACGTTTAACGCAGTACGACCCATATCAATTAACGGTTCAATTGAAATAAGAAGTGCAACTAAAGTTACAGGTAAGCCCATCGCAGGAAGTACGATCAATGCTGCGAAAGTTGCACCACCACCAACACCAGCGACGCCAATTGAACTTAAAGTGACAATACCCACTAACGAAGCAATCCACATTGGGTCTAGGGTGTTAATACCCATAGTTGGCGCAACCATGACTGCGAGCATGGCTGGATATAAACCCGCACAACCATTTTGTCCAATAGTGGCACCAAAAGAAGCAGAGAAACTTGCAATAGACTCAGGCACGCCTAAACGACGAGTTTGCGCTTCAATGCTAAGTGGAATACTTGCTGCACTTGAACGACTCGTAAACGCGAATGTAAGAACTGGAGCAACTTTCTTGAAGAACTTAAGGGGAGAAACACCAGTCAGAGTCAAAATAATGGCATGTACGACAAACATAATCGCCAAGCCTAAATAAGACGCGACCAAGAAACCGCCTAGGTTCAAGATATCCGCAACATTTGAACTTGCCACAACTTTTGTCATGAGAGCAAAAACACCATACGGTGTAAGCGTCATTACTAAACGAACAAGCTTCATGACCCATGACTGTAAAGTCTGAATAGCCGTCAGAATACGTTGACCTTTTTCTGCATCATCTTTCATCAAGTTGAGTGCTGCTATCCCTAAAAATACAGCAAAGATAACCACGCTAATAATTGAAGTCGGATTTGCACCCGTTAACTCAGCAAAAGGGTTACTCGGAATAAAAGAAAGTATAAATTGCGGTACGCTTAAGTCTGTTACTTTACCCACATAGTCAGTCTGAATCGCGGTAAGTCGAGCTGTTTCTGCAGCCCCTTGTACCAAACCTTTGGCAGTTAAACCAAATAAGTTCGTCACAAATACCCCAACCAGCGCAGCGATGAGTGTCGTAAATAACAAAGTTCCGATGGTATAGAAGCTGATTTTTCCTAAAGAAGAAGCTTGGTGCAGCTTCGCTACCGCACCTAAAATCGAAACAAAGACCAAAGGCATCACGACCATTTGTAAAAGTTTTACATAGCCGTTACCAACAATATTAAACCAGCTAATAGATTCAGCAAGAATCGGATGGCCACCGCCATAAATCAAATGTAGTCCTAAGCCAAACACCACACCTAGAACTAAGCCGGCAAGAACTTTTTTAGACAAGCTCCAGTCCGTTTTACGTGTTTGGGCGAGTAAAAATATTAACCCGACAAAAACCACAATATTGATGATTAAGGGTATATTCATTCCCAAACTCCAACTTATTGCTTGTGTCATCTTTTAAGGGGGCATATTTGACCATAGCCGGCCTATATAAACTACCCTTTTCAACAATTTTCTAGCATGCAGATCATTACTGATCTGAATGAGAATATAAAATGACTTTTAAATACATATATATCACTTTTAAAACATAAGATAAGTAGGATATTTATGTATAAAAATTAAGCGCATTTCTGTATAAAGTTTTGCTCAATAAAACAAATAAATTGCTTTAAATTACTGCCCCATGTTTCAGGAGGCTGAGCAACCAAATAAGTAGTGAAATGTGCAGATTCAGTGTTAATTTCAAAACAACTTAATGAGACTTTATCGGCTACTTTGCTCAGATATGACTTGGGCAACAAAGCAAAACCGACTCCTAATTCTACACAGCTCACAATGCCATCGAGACTACCCATTTCCATAATTTGTGAAGGTGGGACACTATGATCATTTAAAAACAGCTCAATTGCATGCCGATAAGAACAACCTTGTCGAAACGCAATAAAACGAGTCTTTGCGAGGGTGGTAATGTCGGGAAAGTGAGTTTGTTGTTTTGGGCAAACTAAAACCAGTTGTTCTTGCCACACTGGAAAACTATATAACTCTGGAATTACATATTTAGAAGCAACAAACGCACAATCGACTTCTCCTTGTTGCACAGCATTTAACAAATATCGGGTTGAGTGAGTTTGAAGCTCAATTGGTAAATTCGGATATTGCTGCATACATTGATTAAGCAATTGAGGAAGTCGTATTGCTGCTGTCGTTTCCATACTGCCCAAACGAATGGTTTCATTCGGGTCAATATCACCTTCTTGAAAAATTTTTTTCGCTTTATTATGCAGTGCGATCATTTGGACAGCATAACTATGTAGCTGCTGTCCTGCATTAGTTAATGTAACGGGGTTATGGCGATTTAATAAAACCACGCCTAACTCTTCTTCAAGCTTCTTCACATGACTTGTGATGTTCGATTGAACCGTACACATTTTTTGTGCAGCTAGTGAAAAACTTCCACTCTCTGCAACCGCTAAAAAAAACTCTAAAGACTTAAGCAACATACCACTATCTCAAAACAAGATAATTAATATCATATTAAATCATTTCTAATGATAAATAAACTCGCTTTTAATAATAAAAAAATTGAGAGACTTCCTATGTCTACGTTCTATCGAATGAGCCTGCTTGTCTTTTTAGCGACTTGTCTAGGAATTGGTATTTTTAGATTTTCATATACTGCGCTCATGCCTATTATGATTGTGCAATATGGATGGACTCACGACTTTGCAAGCTATTTAGGAAGTGCAAATTTATTGGGCTATCTGGTTGGCGCACTATTGGCACTGTTTAGCATTAAAGAAAAATCTATTCCCGCTTTGATCACAAGTTCAGCTGTCTTAGGCAGTTTAAGCCTGCTCTGCTGTTCGTTTATACACATGCCTATGGCTTGGTTTGTTCTCTGGCGTACTATTTCAGGTGTCGCGGGTGGCCTACTCATGATTTTAGCACCTAGCTTTGCTATGAAAAATATTGCAATTAGCCAAAGACTTAAAGTTAATTTTTTAGGGTTTAGTGGTATTGGCGCAGGCGTGTTATCTGCTACTCTCATTATTCCTGCTCTCAAAAACATGTCTGTTCAATATGTATGGAGCATTTTTGCAATACTCTCTATTATTGGCAGTTTCGTTCTTTTCCGCTTATTAAAATATCAGTCTACTCAGGCCGTACAAGTCACAACGCAAGCTCCTCAAAACTTCAAACACTCACGTTTGGGGCTTGTCATTATTATTGCTTATATGTGCAGTGCTTTTGCTTATATTCCCCACTCTTTGTTCTGGATGGACTACTTATCGGGAACCCTACACTTTCCCTTGCAACAACGAAATTTATTTTGGGTTCTTTATGGGATAGGAAGCTGTATTGGCGCCTTTGTAGCTTATTGTTTAAGCCGCTTTACTGGTTATTTACAAGCCATTAAATGGCTATACGGTGTCTACTGCTTGGCAGTTGCTTTACCATTCTTTTCCCATGCTACTGCTTTACTCGCCTTATCGTCCTTTCTTACAGGTCTACTTACACCAGCCACTGTATTTATTAGCTCTTATAGTCTGCTACAGATTTATGAACAGCGTTATCAAAAAATCTGGAGCCTTGCCACCATTGGGTTTGCCAGCACTCAGCTATTAGGTGGCGTTGTTATTAGTACTTTACACCACTTGCATTGGTCTTATGCCCATCTGTTTTTAATGGGAGGCATTGTTTTGTTATTTGCATTGAGCCTTTTAATTCGTACCCATTCTTCCATACAAAATTCTCTCGGAGAAACCAAACTATGAAAACTTTGTACTTTCCTCTCTTTTTAATTGTCTTTGTACTTATTATTCAGGCTTTAGACCAAAGCTATCAAAAGAAAATCGGGCTACCTAAAACTGCTAAACATCCCGAATTTATGCAATAAAAATTAATGAGTAGATCAGTAGAGCTAACTGCCTAACACCTATGTCTATACGCCTACTCAGTAAGCTCAACTGACAAAAAATGTCATATTATGTCAATGTAGAGTGTTATTTTCTGATCTATATTCGATAAAAATTTATAATTTTTAATACTTAAAATAGAGTAAGACATGAGCAATAACAATTATATTGATGAGCTTTTAAAGCTCTTGGCGATGTTTGCTTTTATCTGTGTTTCATTACTGGCATTTAAATGCCGGACCATTTTTGCACTGGATATCACAACATCCTATGAGGTCTCTGTAAAGATCATTATCTATATTGGCACAGCAGCTATTCTTGGCTTTTTAACACGCGATCATATTGAGTTTACAACACAATTTTTAATTGCTGTTCCATTCGCGTACTTTTGGCTAGAACCAATTCTTGATTATAAAGCCCTCCAAACCATCCCAGATGTTCCGTTTTATCTCTCGGGTCATGGTCAAAGTTTAGGTCTACTAATAGTCATTATATTCTGTTTTGCCTTATGGGTATTTAAAGAGACTAGTTCAAACTCGCGTGAGTCGCAAAATGTCTAAATCAGATTTTTTGAGGCATTTTATAAAGTTAAAAATAGTCAATGTACTATACTTTTTTATAATATATATTTTATTCAAATTAATTTATACCAATTAAAAACTTTAAAAATGTACAATGTATCAAACCCAGCAAATGCGGTTGTTGTCGGCATTATTACAATAATTGCTACAGTTAGCCTTCTTATATGGAAGTTTAATTTTTATATTGGCATAGATATATATACCAGTGGTGAAGTGCTTTTCAAAACGCTGCTATATGCGGCTACGATAGGGCTATTTAGTTACTATTTCCGGTATAGCATTAAAATTAGTAATACAGTGATTTTATCATTACCTCTTTTTTTCTTTTGTATCAGGCCTGTTTTGAACTATAAAATGACGCATAGCATTGGTAATGTACCTCTGTATGCTACTCATCACGGACAAGGTTTAATATTGCTAAGTTTTACAGTATTGGCTTGTTTATTATGGGTATACACTGCCCACTCTTAGCTTTAATTTTTAATAGCATAAAAATGTATAAATACTTATATACAAAAAAACCCTCGTTCGAGGGCCTTTTTATTTAAGTTTAATCTTCCATATGTTGAATTATGGCATCACCAAATTCAGAGCAACGCAATAAGGTTGCGCCCGGCATTAAACGCTCAAAATCGTAAGTCACCGTTTTAGCGGCAATCGCTCCTGAAATACCCTTAATAATTAAGTCAGCCGCTTCCGTCCATCCCATATCACGAAGCATCATTTCAGCAGATAGAATAATTGAGCCCGGGTTTACTTTATCTTGCCCAGCATATTTAGGTGCTGTTCCATGTGTTGCTTCATAAACTGCAATAGCGCCACCAATATTTGCACCGGGAGCAATTCCAATCCCTCCTACTTCTGCTGCTAATGCATCGGAAATATAGTCACCATTTAAATTAAGAGTTGCAATCACTGAGTAGTCCGCAGGACGCATCAAAATTTGCTGTAAGAAAGCATCTGCAATTACATCTTTAATAATAATGTCTTTACCATTTTTAGGGTTCTTAATTTTAACCCAAGGACCACCATCTATGAGTTCACCACCAAAACGATCTAGCGCTAACTCGTATCCCCATTCTTTAAATGCACCTTCGGTATATTTCATAATATTGCCCTTGTGAACAAGAGTCACCGATGGTTTGTCATTATCTATGGCAAACTGGATGGCCTTACGAACTAAACGTTGCGATCCTTCTTTAGAAACGGGTTTAATACCAATACCACATCCTTCAGGAAAACGAATTTTTGTGACGCCCATTTCTTCTTGAAGGAATTTAATTACCTTCTTCGCTTCTTCAGAGTCTGCTTTCCATTCAATACCTGCATAAATATCTTCCGAGTTCTCACGAAAAATCACCATGTCGGTCAGTTCAGGGTGCTGAACAGGTGATGGAACACCTTTAAACCAGCGTACAGGGCGTACACACACGTACAAGTCTAATTCTTGACGTAATGCTACATTGAGTGAGCGAATACCACCACCAACTGGAGTGGTTAAAGGGCCTTTAATTGAAACAACAAACTCACGCAGGGCTTCAAAAGTTTCTTCTGGCATATAGGTGCCATAAATTTTATTGGCCTTTTCGCCGCAATACACTTCCATCCATTCGATAGAGCGTTTGCCACCGTAAGCTTTTAAAATAGCTGCATCGACGACGGTTTTCATTGTCGGTGTAATATCTACACCAATACCATCACCCTCAATAAAAGGAATAATTGGATGATTCGGTACATTCAGTGACAGGTCTGCTTTTACTGTAATTTTATCACCGTCGGCAGGAACAACGATCTTCTGATAACCCATTGTGTAGATTCTCCCTTTTATAATATTTAACTAACCAAAAAAAAATAATTATCGATAAACAATACTTTCAACTTTTATTCACGCATAATAGCTTAATCGAATTTAATCCTTTTTGAGATTTATGTGGGAAATAAGCAAATTTCACACTTAAATATTGCTCAATGTTTTTACCTCTTATTTGAAAGAAGAAGTCATTTTTTATGAAAATCGTCATTCTCAATAAACCTTATGACGTGCTCTCCCAGTTTCGTAAAGACGAAGCGCATATGACGGTGTCTGACTTTATAGATGACCCGACTTTACGCATAGCAGGCCGTCTTGATATGGACTCTGAGGGTTTAGTTTTTTTAACCGATCATGGTGGTTTGAATCAGTTCATTACTAACCCTGCGAATAAAAAATACAAAACGTATTTAGTTCAAGTTGATGGCGATGTTACCGAAGAAGCGCTTGAGCAACTTCGTAAAGGTGTAGAGCTTAATGATGGTATGACTTTACCAGCTAAAGCAATTAAGGTAAGTGAACCTGAATGGTTATGGGACCGTGACCCTCCTGTACGTTACCGTGCCAGTATTCCAACATCTTGGATTGAAATCTCTATTTGTGAAGGTCGTAACCGCCAAGTTCGTCGCATGACCTCTGCGGTAGGTTTCCCGACTTTACGTCTCATTCGTACTAAAATCGGTTCAATTGATTTAGTCCAATTAGGATTACAGCCGGGCGAGACCAAAGAAATCGAACCTCTACTCTACCCAGACTTTAAAGATGTTCCAGCCGAGCAACCTTATCGTTCACGCTCGTATGTGAAAAAACCTGGGGGTACAGGTGGCAAACCAATGGTTCGTAAGAATAAAGATGGTTCTGTTAAAAAGTCTGGTACAAAGCGTATCTGGCAAATGGATGAAAGTGAAAAGCCACGTCGTAAAACTAACGGTACAACTCGTCCAAATACTAAAGCACCTCGTGGTCGTAGCCGTAATGGTCGATAAAAACATTTAATTTTTAAAAGCTCACATAAGTGGGCTTTTTTAATAGCTATTATTTATAAAAATAAAAAAGCCGGCGCATATGCACCGGCTTTTCAGCTATTTACTAACGAATTAGTTATTAAGCTTGAACAGTTGAAAGCGCTGCATTAAATGTAGCACTTGGACGCATTACAGCGCTTACTTTCGCAGGATCAACTGCATAGTAACCACCAATGTCAGCTGCTTTACCTTGTACTTGAGCAAGCTCAGCAACGATCTTCTGTTCGTTTTCAGCTAATGCTTTTGCAAGTGGAACAAATTTAGCTTTCAACTCAGCATCTTCGTCTTGAGCCGCAAGTGCTTCTGCCCAGTAAAGTGATAAGTAGAAATGGCTACCACGGTTATCAAGCTCACCTGTACGGCGTGATGGAGACTTGTCATTGTCGAGTAATTTACCAGTCGCTTCATCAAGTGTTTTCGCAAGTAACTTCGCACGAGCATTATTTTCTTTAATACCCATTTCTTCTAAAGAAACTGCAAGCGCAAGGAACTCACCAAGCGAATCCCAACGTAAGTGGTTTTCTTCAACAAGTTGTTGTACGTGTTTAGGTGCTGAACCACCTGCACCAGTCTCGTACATACCACCACCCGCCATAAGCGGAACGATAGACAACATTTTCGCAGAAGTACCAAGTTCCATAATTGGGAACAAGTCAGTTAAGTAGTCACGTAAAATGTTACCAGTTACAGAAATTGTATCGAGACCACGAACTACACGCTCAAGTGTGTAACGCATTGCACGTACTTGAGACATGATCTGGATATCAAGACCAGTCGTATCGTGATCTTTTAAGTACTTCTGTACTTTCTTGATCAATTCATTTTCGTGTGGACGATATGGGTCAAGCCAGAAGATCGCAGGCATGCCTGAGTTACGTGCACGAGTCACTGCAAGTTTTACCCAGTCACGAATCGGAGCGTCTTTCACCTGACACATACGCCAGATATCACCTTCTTCAACATTTTGAGTCAATAACACTTCACCAGTGTCAAGATCGGTAATGTTTGCGATACCTGCTTCAGGAATTTCAAAAGTCTTATCGTGAGAACCGTATTCTTCAGCTTTTTGAGCCATCAAACCAACGTTTGGCACTGTACCCATAGTCTTCGGATCGAAGTTACCATGCCATTTACAGAAATTGATCATTTCTTGGTAAATACGGGCAAATGTTGATTCTGGCATTACTGCTTTAGCATCGTATTGCTTACCATCAGCACCCCACATTTTACCACCAGCACGGATCATTGCAGGCATAGAAGCATCTACGATAATGTCGTTAGGCGAATGGAAGTTAGTAATACCTTTTGCTGAGTCAACCATCGCAAGTGCAGGACGGTGTTCTTGGCAAGCATGTAAGTCTTCAATGATTTCTTCACGTAATGATGTTGGAAGAGTTTCGATTTTTTCGTATAACCCAGCCATACCGTTATTTACGTTAATGCCTAATTCATCAAACAACTTACCGTGTTTTTCGAAAGCTTCTTTATAGTAAATTTTCACACAGTGACCGAAAACAATCGGGTGTGAAACTTTCATCATTGTCGCTTTAACGTGTAAAGAGAATAAAATTCCTGCTTCTTTACAATCATCAAGTTCTTTTTCATAGAAATCACAAAGTGCTTTCTTGCTCATGAACATTGAGTCAATGATTTCGCCTTCTTGAAGCGCAACTTTTGGCTTAAGAACAATGCTCTTACCACTGTTTGTGATAAGTTCCATTTTTACGTTGCGTGGGCGGTCAAGCGTCATTGACTTTTCACCGTGGTAGAAGTCACCTTCTTCCATGTGTGAAACGTGAGTTTGTGACCATTGTTTCCACTCGCTCATTGAATGAGGGTGTTTCTTAGCGTAATTTTTAACGGCAGCAGGAGCACGACGGTCTGAGTTACCTTCACGAAGGACAGGGTTTACTGCTGAACCTAGGCATTTGCCATAACGAGCTTTGATTGTTTTTTCTTCTTCAGTCGCTGGGTTTTCCGGATAGTCAGGAATTGGATAACCTTTAGATTGAAGTTCTTTAATACATGCTGTCAATTGCGCAACAGAGGCACTAATATTTGGGAGTTTGATAATGTTAGTATCTGGATCTTGTGTAAGACGACCTAGCTCAGCAAGGTTGTCGGATACCTTTTGCTCTTCACTTAGGTAGTCAGCGAATTCTGCGAGCACACGTGCAGCTACAGAGATGTCACTTTTAACAATCTCGATACCTGCTGGCTTAGTAAAGGTCTCAATGATCGGCAGTAGCGAATAAGTCGCCAATAATGGCGCCTCGTCAGTCAGTGTGTAAATGATAGTTGACTTTTCACCAGCCATATATAGCCCCTTCCGTTGAATTGAGTTTTGAGGACCGAGCTTTTGGCCCAGTACCTACGAACCGATATGCTTAAATAAAACCCTGAGAGTATCGGCTCTCATTGGCTTTCAGTCAACGAAATATCCAGTGATAACGACATTTCGCAGCGAAATAATACATAATTTAAATCTATTAATGATAATCTTATACCTAACTTATGGTAATACATGCACGATTACCAACTTTTTAGATATAGGACATTGTTAAATTACATGAGATATCTTTCAGAGTTCTGACAAATATTATACTTTTCATTCAAAATAAACTCAAAGATAACACCTATTTCAATTTTTATAATCTACTAAAAAGTAAAAAACCGATGTACGAAACATCAGTTTTTTATAAATTAATTCACTGTTATTTAGGCTTTTAACCATTTATCAGCTTTGCTTTGATCTTCAACAAAAAGTTCAACTTCAGTTAAGTTGATACTGTCTCCTGTAACCTCAAATGATAACAACTCATCACGGCGGAAAGCCAAGACTGGGTAACTGCCCTTTTGTTTAGCATATTTTTCAATAAGTTTTGTGGTCGCTTTTAATCCATCAATTGCAATAATGACATCATTGGCAGAAATACCAGCTTTTGCACCAGCTCCTTCACGGTGAGCATTTTGTACTAATACGCCCTCTGGCTTATCAGTTAACTTTAAGCCATAAGCCAAGGTCTTATCATTTTTAAGCGTATAGCTTAAGCCAAACTCAGGGAATAACTGATCAAGCGGCAATTCTTCAGTGGTATTAATCAAATGATTAATCTGCTCAACCCAACTATCGCCAGTTAACTCTTCACATAAATCAAAAACAGTACGCTCATTGACCTGAATACCATTTTGCGTGTTTTCATACAAACGACGCATTAAGGCATCTAGACTGGAACCACGTAAACGTAAGCCTAAATCTAGACATAAGGCAACTAATGCGCCTTTGTTGTAATAGCTCGTACCGGCATTATTCGTATTTTCATCTGGACGATAAAACTTAATCCATGCATCAAAACTTGATTCAGCTACTGTTTGAACAAAGCGCCCCGGATTTTGTAAATAACGATCAAGCTGTGACTTCAACAAATCTAGATAAGACTTCTGAGAGATCACACCGCTACGTAATAAAATGAGATCATCATAATATGAAGTAAACCCTTCAAAGATCCACAGTAGCGAGGTATAACCTTCTTGATGCAAATTGTAGTTCGCAAAGTTTTCTGGACGGATAAACTTTACTAACCAAGAATGAAAATACTCGTGGCTACATAAACCTAAGAAACGTTGATAATCTTTCGAAGGTTCAGTTGGTTCATTCGATTTTGGTAAATCATCACGTGGTGTAATCAAACTTGTGCTGTTGCAATGCTCTAAGCCACCATAACTATTCCCTGTAGCCATCGTCATAAAGGTATAGTTTTTAAATGGGGCTGAACCAAACATTTCAATTTCGGCTGCACAAATTTTTTCAATGTCTGTTTTTAAACGTTCTACATTGGCACTGTGCTGTCCAGAAATTGCAAACTCATGTTCAATTCCATGAGCTTCGAAGCTAAAACGTGTTTGCTCCGCAAGTTCAAATGGGCTATCTATGAGTTGATCATAATGATCAGCTTTTAAGGTAAAACGTCCCTTAACTAAGCTTTTTGAAGCTAAACCAGTTGCTAATTGAAAGTGTTTTAATTCATCAGGCAAAAAGATTTCTAATTCACAAGCAGATTGCTCTTGTCCATCTAAACCTAAGCATACACAGGCTGGGTTAATATATAGACGTGTTTGATCTACATAAGCACCACGTACTGATAAATCGTATGCATAGACATCGTATTCAACAGTAATTAACTCATGATCGGTGTTAAATAAACGCCAGCGATTTTTTTCAGTTTTTTTAATATTGAGCATGCGTCCAGCTTCATCGTAAGCTTTTACAGCTTCAATATGCTTAGAAAATTCACGAATTAAATAACTGCCTGGAATCCACGTTGGTAACCATAGTTCCTGATTTGGATTCGCTAAAAAACGAATTGTTACGTGAACAAGGTGCTGTTTGTAATCATCGAACTCTATTTGATAATGCAACATAAATTCTTCAATTTAAAATAAGAACGGTTTCACATTAGATTATCACTTTTTTGTATCGACTTGCGTAGATGTATTTTTTGGCAACAATTCAGACTAGCCTTCTACAAAAAAAAGGCATAGCATGCTGGGCATCTGTGTTCCGTATTTGCCAGTAAACGTCAAGGTCACCTAGTGAAATTCTTCCTATCTCTTTTTACGCTGTTTAGTATTTTCTGTACTACTCTTACCAATGCTGCTCTACTTAATATTGCTCCTGAAAGTGTTGAAGCCGCTGCATGGACAATTGTAGACACTCAATCTGGACAAATCATTGCTGAGCATAATAGTCATGTACAACGTGCACCAGCATCTCTAACCAAAATGATGGTTGCCTACATTGCATTAAAAGAGATTAAGGCTGGAAAATTAAAGCTAGATCAAGTCATTACTGCAACCCCTGTCGTAGGTGTGGTTCAGTGGGACGAATCACAAATGTACCTCAAAGCGGGTGAACAAATTTCAGTTGATCAGCTTTTGGCTGGTTTAATTGTGATGTCAGCAAATGATGCAGCTGTGACTTTGGCAGAAAAAATTTCTGGTGATGTGCCTCATTTCGTACAACGTATGAATCAAGAAGCTCAAGCATTAGGTATGAAAGACACGCATTTTAGTAACCCTGCCGGGATTACAATGCCAGATCATTACACTACAGCTCATGATTTAAGCTTATTAAGTCAGGCAGTAATTCACCAAACACCTGAATATTTACATTATTCAAAAATGCCAAGCTTTAGCTACAATCAACGTTTTCACCATGCGACCAACCTTGCTTTGAAATATGATCCATCTGTAGATGGTTTAAAAACTGGCTATACCAAAGCAGCGGGTTATAACTTGGCTCTCACAGCTTCGCGCCCTTCGTTTTCACCAAACTTACCACAAAGACGTTTACTGGTTATTGTTTTAGGTACACCAAGTGCCGTGAAACGCGCTGAAATTGCCGATAAGTTAATGAATCTTGCGTATGCGTATACACGTGATGAAGTGGTTATTCCAGAGCAAAAACTAATTGCTGAGCTACCTGTGATTAAATCAACTTTAAAAATGTTTAAAGTAGAAACTAAGCAGCCGACCATTGTCACGACTTCTTTATATGCAGAGCCAGCTGCAATCGATTTAAATACGTTTGATTATGCTACACAGCGTATTCAAGTTCTTGATAGTAACAAGAAGCCTAAAACTATTGCTCCACTTGAAACCACTCAAACACGTGTAAACATTGAGTTAAATGAGCAAAAGTTAACTGCACCGTTAATGAAGGCGATGAACTTGGCAACTGTTTCAATTTATCAAAATAATCAGCTGATTCGCAGCTTACAAATTGAAAATGAAGTGCATATTGAAGAAGCGAATATTTTCCAAAGAATCGTGATGTGGTTCTCAAATTTGTTCTCTATTTTTTCATCGAGTAACCAAAGTGCCGCAAAACTTTATCCGGTAGATTCGCACTAAAAACATCAAATTGTGCACAGAGGCACAATAAATTTTATAAATAAAAGATGGCATAATTTAGCCATCTTTTTTTATAGAAAAATAATTAGGTGATAAAAATGGCCGAAAGTTTACATCATATTGTTATTGTCGGTGGTGGTGCGGGTGGTTTAGAACTTGCCACACAACTCGGTGAAACTTTTGGGAAAAGTGGTAAAGCTAAAATTACATTAGTCGACCAAAATTTGACTCATATCTGGAAACCTCTACTTCATGAAATTGCTGCGGGTTCCTTAAACCCTCACGAAGAACAAACCAATTATTTTGCCCATGCAGAAAAACATCATTACGAGTTTGTATTAGGAACACTTGTTGCGATACACAAAGATCAAAAAATAATAGATGTCGTACCACCTCAAGTATCCAAAGAACAAAACACGCATGTTCAACAACTGAATTATGACACGCTTATTTTAGCGCTTGGTTCAGTGTCAAATGACTTTAACACACCTGGGGTACGCGAAAACTGTCATTTCCTCGATAGCCGAAAACAAGCAGATATTTTCCAGCAAGATCTTTTGCATTTATATATCGAAGCACAAAATCAACCAGATCAACGTACATTAAATATTGGAATCATTGGTGCGGGTGCAACTGGTGTTGAACTTGCAGCAGAACTGATTGAAACAACCAAAAACTTTTATCGCTATGGTTTGAAAAAGATCCATCCTAAACAGGTCAAAATCACACTGATTGAAGCATCAGAACGAATTCTGCCTGCTTTAAGTGAAAAAACGGCTGAGCATAGTGCAAAACAGCTCCAAAAAATGGGCATCGAAATTTTAACTCAACACCGCGTTGAAAAAGTTGATAAACACTGCATTTATTTCAGCAACGGTAATCAACTTACAAGTGATATTACGGTATGGGCAGCTGGCGTAAAAGCGCCAAAAGTTCTTGAAAGTTTTACTGATTTCGAACGTGACAATATTAATCGTTTAATGGTCTACGCAACTCTGCAAACTTACTCCGATCCAAATGTATTTGCTTTCGGTGATTGTGCACACTGTCAACTCGACGCAAGAAATCCCCCACTCGGACCACGTGCTCAAGTTGCCAGTCAACAAGCAAGCTTTTTAGTCGATGCAATGGCTGCTCGGCTGAATGGCCGCTCACAGCCAATGTTTACATTTAACGACAAAGGTTCGCTTGTGTCTTTAAGTCGTAATAAAGCCGTTGGAGAATTGCTGGGGGATGTCAGTGTACAAGGATATATTGCTAAAACGATGTACGTATCTTTATATCGTTTACATCAAGCAACAATTCATGGATACACTCAAGCTGGACTACTCACAGTGAAAGATTTACTTACAAGACGAGTACGTCCAAAAATTAAGCTGTATTGAGTTGAATTTTTTAAGTTCATCCCTATATAGATAAAAACGCATTAGAAAAAGTGTTAAAGATTGAGATTTTGTAGTCTACAAAATTTATTTTTCACTTTATGATGTACGCTTTAATTGATTGAATGGATCAAAAACATGACTGCAATTGCAAATAACCACGTGGTTTCATTCCACTATAAATTAACAAACGCTGAGGGTGAAACACTTGATCAATCTCAAGGTGAACCACTTGCCTATTTGCATGGCGCAGGCAATATCATTCCAGGTTTAGAAAATGCATTAACTGGTAAAACTGTTGGTGATAAATTCACTGTAAACGTACCAGCTGCTGAAGGTTATGGCGAATACAACCCAGACCTAGTACAAGAAGTTCCAGCTCAAATGTTCCAAGGTGTTGATAACATTCAACCTGGTATGCAATTCCAAGCTCAAACAGATGACGGCGTTCAAATCGTTACTGTTAAAGCGGTTGAAGGCGACAACGTTGTAGTTGATGCTAACTTCCCACTTGCTGGCCAAGAATTAACTTTTGAAGTTGAAATCGTAGAAATCCGTGAAGCTTCTCAAGAAGAGTTAGATCACGGTCACGTACATGGTGCAGGTGGTCACCACCACTAATTCATCTTTCACAAGATGATAAAAAGCAAAGCTTCGGCTTTGCTTTTTTTATGCGTTTATTTTATATAATATTCAGTAAGTTAATTTATTATTGGACTATGCATGTCAAATGCTTATCAATTGATTTGGTTCCGACAAGATTTACGAATACATGATCATGCAGCTTTATGGCATGCCTGTCAGCAAGGGCCTTCAATTGGATTAGTCATCTTATCGCCAGAGCAATGGAAACAACACGACGATGCTCCAATAAAAATTAGTTTTTATTTACGGCAGCTCAAAGAGCTTCAAAAAGAATTAGCATCACTTCATATTCCACTTGTTATCCAAGTCATTCCTTATTGGGAAGATACTGCTAAGTTTATTTCTGATTTCAGCAAGAAATATAATATTGAAAATGTCTATGCCAATATTGAAATGGGTGCAAATGAATTAAAAAGAGATAAAACAGTACAAGATTCTTTAAATAAGGAAAGCAAAGAGCTTTTTTTATTTCATGATCGTACAATTTTCCCTTTACGTTCCATTCGCAATCAATCACAACAACCCTATCAGGTTTTTAGTGCATTCAAAAAAGCATGTTATGCAAAACTAAATACCAGCGGTTTACCTCAATGCTTCCCTTTACCACATAAGCAAAATGAAATTTCATTAGAGTTTTTAGATGAAAAAAGTGTGGACTTGGCAGAAATTGAAAAACTATTTTGTTCATCTATTTCTAAAGAACAGCAAGATTTATGGCCTGTTGGCGAGTCATATGCATTAGAACAACTAGACCAATTTGTCGAAGATTCTGTATCCCATTATAAAGTTGAGCGAGATTTTCCTCATGTGCATGGCACAAGCAAACTTTCTCCTTATTTAAATATTGGAATCTTATCTGTAAGGCAGTGTTTACAAGCACTCTTTCGTAATCAACACGGCAACTTTCACTTAGACAATGAAGGTCAACAAACATGGCTAGATGAACTTATTTGGCGAGAGTTCTACCAGCACATCTTATTTGATTTTCCGTATGTTTCTAAGCATCTTCCATTTAAGAAAGGTACTCAGAAAATTAAATGGAACCATAATCCAGAGCAGCTAAAAGCTTGGCAAACTGGACAAACTGGTATTCCTATTGTGGATGCCGGGATGCGTCAACTTTTACAAACAGGTTGGATGCATAATCGAGTACGTATGATTACAGCCATGTTTTTATGCAAAAACTTATTGATTGACTGGCGTATTGGTGAACAGTGGTTTATGCAACATTTAATTGATGGAGATTTGGCAGCAAATAATGGGGGATGGCAATGGTGTGCCTCAACAGGAACAGATGCTGTGCCTTATTTTAGAATTTTTAACCCGATTTCCCAATCACAAAAGTTTGATCCTAATGGGGACTATATTCGTAAATGGGTGAAAGAACTGGCTCATCTGGACAATAAATCCATTCATGACCCCTACTCAAGCAAAATCAATTTGAGTTTAAATTATCCAAAACCAATTGTAGATTTAAAAGAAACACGATTAAAAGCAATTGAAACTTTCAAGCATATTTAGATAAGAATTACGTCTTATCTGTTTATTTTTGATTAAAAAATAAAGACGGGATTTGACTATAAAGGGACTTTCATCTACAAATAAACATAGCAGATACTTAAAAAGGACAGAAACAACAACAACTTCGCAAATGGACACCTTTCATTATAAAAGTATAAAAAAATTAACATTACAAAAAAGGTAGCATAGCTCGCATGCAACAAAAGAACCCAGGTAGAACACTCGTCTTATGGATTATCGCAGCACATCTATTTATGGGAATGGTTGCATATGAGTGGTTGCCTGTTAGTTTTAGAGGAAGCTGGATCTTTATTCTTCTTCTTTTAATTTCGGGTGCTTTTTTAGAAGTTGGCTTGTCTTTAATTGTTGGTTTACTCGCATTTATTGGAGTTGCTGTATATTTTCTACTCGACTTAGGTGCACAAACTCATATTGAGCGGCAGCTTCTCTTACTGTTTATTATTCCTCTTATTCCGCTGTTTTTAAGTGCTGTACGCCACAATATTGAAATTAATGTTCAAAAATATCGAGATATTCAAAGCTATGATCGAAATTATCGCCGCGATATTTTCCCGATCAGCGCTTTGAAATATTTCCAGCGTAGCTTTTTTAAGCTTCTTGATCACCATAATGTACAAGACTATGAAGTCTTTTCAATCAAGATTCTTAATCGTAGTCTCATTAAAGAAATGCTAGGTGATGATGTCTGGAAAACTACTCAAAACGAAATGATCAAAATTTTGAGTCAACATCAGCCCAATGAAATTGTTTTTCAGTTTGCAGATGATGATCTCGAAAATATATACAGTATTATGATTCGTCAGCAAAAAACTGAACAAGAACCTGAATTTATTAAAAAATTAAGAGAAATTATGACGTTGCGTCTTGAGGTGGAATATAAAATTATTCCAATTCCACCTGAGGAGATGAATTAATGTCTAATCTTCTTAACATTTGTGGAATTGTGATTGCATCTAGCCAATATCCAGATGCCACTCTACAGCAGTTCTATCGGCAATATTATCATTGTGAAATTAAAGCAGAACAAATAAAAACTGAAGTACAAAGTTCTAACGATCTTTCCATGTTTTTTCCTTATCAAGATACATGGTGGCCTGTCTTCACCCTTGATCAGATTAGTTCCGAAAGCTTTCAAAAGTTTGTTCACAACGGAATTCGCCCCGGCATTATCTTGCCAGACGAAGTATTCGGTTTCCCCCACTATTTTTTATTAAAAGAAGCCGTGAGCCAAGGTGCTATCCCCATCGTGCTTTTTAAAACTGAACAACCTCAGTATTTTGCCGCAAAGGCTACTTTTTCAACTGCTATTGGTTTAAGGCCAATGGCTGCTTTCGTAAGTACAGGATGGGATGAAAATTTAATTTCACAGCCAGCTGGAAGTTATATTGTCCAGTTAAATTCTTCAGCCGTCCCTTTACCATCTAGAGAAATCCGACAAGGTCAGCATTTATTTTATTCGGCCAAAGACTTTAATGGCCATGTATCAGGTTATGAAATTATTATTAATCCTCCTGCCGACTTACCCCTATCTAATATTCGTTATCCTCAACTCGGTATTTCGTGGAAATTTAATAATATTGATTATGCCAGTACTTCTGAACATGTGAATACGAGTCTTATAGGTTATATATTTATTGGTTTAAGTGTTGTTGTAGTTCCTCTTGATCTGATTTTAACAACAACTTATCCAGATCTTCTTGGTACATTTGGTAGCTATATTTCATGGATCTCCTTAGTAGTGGGATTAATTCTATTATTAGTACTCATCTCTTCTATTATTAGGAGGGTCCGTAAAAATGGCTCCAATTGATATCCTGTTTTTATTTGGCTTTTTAGGTATTTGGATTCCACAAGCATTTTGGGCATGGTTAAGTTATCAAGCGTGGAAGTATTCTAAAACAGCTGAAAAAGAGCTACAAAACTTACCAATACCAGAAAGATGGCCCATCTTAAGTGTTTTGATCCCTGCTTATAATGAAGGCGTGGTGATTGAAGACACTTTGCATGCCATTGCTCAACAGGATTATCCAGCAGAGTCTTATGAAGTCTTACTGATCAATGATGGCTCCAAAGATAACACCCTTGAAATCGCAGAAAACCTCGCAAAAATTTATCCATGCATAAAAATTGTTAACGTTCCCAAGGGAATGGGCGGTAAAGGTAAATCCCGAACCCTCAATAATGGCCTTCCCCATGCCAAAGGTGAGCTAATTGTTGTCTATGATGCCGATAGTACTCCTGAACCCGATTGCGTTCGTTTACTTGCTCAAACTTTATTGGCAGACAAAAAGTTAGTTGCTGTAAATGGCAAAGTAAGAACCCGTAACTGGCAAGATAGTATTTTGACTCGTTTTATTGCGATTGAATTCATCTTTTTCCAATGGATCTTCCAAGGTGGGCGTTGGCAACGTTTTGAGTTATCAACATTAATGGGAACCAACTACGTCATTTGGCGCGATGCACTAGAGACTTTAGGCGGTTTTGATGAAAAATCGTTAGTTGATGATACAGAAATGAGTTTCCGAATTTTTATTGGACAAAAACGAATTAAATGGGTTCCCTATGCTATTGGTTGGCAACAAGATCCCCCATCGTTAAGTGTATTTGTTAAACAGCGCTCGCGTTGGACACAAGGTAACTTTTATGTGACACGTAAATATTTACCTGTAGCACTTAGAACACCTTTCCCAATCGGGATTGAAATTCTGAATAACATTATGTGCTATATCCTTTTCGTACCAGCTCTATTCTGGAGTCATATTACTTTAACGCTTGGGTTACTTGATATCGCAGGTATTTCCGTTCCGGGACCATTTACACTTTTGTGGGGTCTTTCATTTTGTCTCTATGTGGCACAAATGTGGTTTACACTTTCCTTAGAAAAAGTTAAACCGGAACTCTATTTTTATTCTGTCTTATCTTACGTCAGTTACTCACAAATCTTCTTATTTATTGTCTTTAAAGCCGCATTTGACATGCTAAAAAATAAAATACAGGGCAACTCCCTTCAATGGTACAAAACAGAACGTAGCAAGGAGAAAAAATAAATGAAAAAGACTTTCGATCTTTACCAGACAGCTCAAGTGCTCCTTGCCAGCACCAGTTTTTTACTTGCCATATCTGCTCATGCATATACATGGAAACTTGATGATATAAGTACCTCGACCAAATATAAGGTCGAGCCTCATTTTTTCTATGTTGGAAAAGGAGCTGAATGGCAGAATATTCAGTTCTCTAGTGACTATTCAACTGAAAATGACACAACATTACTGGTGAAATATGATGATAAACTGATCTATAACACGACCTTAAATGGTGATGGCCAGTTTAAATTCAATATTCCTGCCAGTCCAAGTGGCTTTCATCGTTTAGATTTTATTATTCAACAATATGCTAAACCAACGACTCTCAACCAGACAAAAGAGACTTTCTGTACCGAAGATATCGACCATTTAACCTATTTGAGTAATTCTCAACTCGACTTTACTCCTGTTCGAAATATATACCGTTTAAAAGATTTACCAGATGCTCTATTTAACCCCCAAGCTAGACGTCCTACCCCATTTGTTGGAATTTTAAAATATAACCGTAAGGAAATTACCGAAGCATCCATGCTAGCTCGTTTGGCAAGTTCTTGGAGCTCAGTAACTCCTATTGAATGGGTTGATTCAGGTCAAACGAACCTGAATCCTGAAACAAACTTTATTATTGAAGTGATCAAATCCACGGCTCCACTTAAAAATGGAGCGTTTGTACAAATTTCAAAACCTGCAGATGGGGTACCTACTCTCTCTATCACTTACCATACCGCCCAAGAGCTTACTGCTGCGATTAATGGTCTAATTAATCCGGTATACGTACAGCAGCTTAATACAGGTAGTGCTATTTTTCCCACTACAATTTCACCACCAGCATGGGCTCAATTTAGAAAAATTGATACGCTTGCAGATTTAGGTATTGATGACTTCAGACTCAACCATGCTGAAAAGAACCTATTCCTTGATTTTCCGGCAGTATGGCAGCCTACTGATATTTTACAGGGACAAATTGCACTTCGTATTCAAAGTGGTTTATTACAAGGCTCTAGTATTACAGCATGGCTTGATGGTGGCCTTGCCGGTAGTATGAAAACAGCAGATCTTGCTTCTGACCCAGTAAACCGACAGTTCAACATCTTTGCTAAGGAAATTTCAAATACAACAAACTTTAGCTTAAAACTGGAAAACTCAGTTATTGCAAATTCTCAATGTTTACCAAATGCTCATGGTTCACTTTGGGTAGATACCGCCAAATCAACGGTAAAACTTCCACATAAACTCAAAAATGGTGTGGCAGCGCTTTCAATGACATTAGCAACCAAACCAACAATTGCAATTGATGACCAATCAGGGGCATTAAATATTGCCATCATTTTGGGACAAGTCGCTAAAAATATGCTGCTTACACAGGCACCAATGCCTCTCAATCTGGTACGTTTCTCACCAAACGCCCCTCAAGCGGTCAATGTGAGAGTAAATAAAGAGATTTATCAGCAACAAATCTTAATGCATCAAAATATTATTTATGCGCCTGCGGCAGCCAACGGTTTTATTGTGAGTTATAACAATAACCGCTTTGATGTGATTACCGATTCTGAAACTGGTGCACTCACCTTTATGCATTTATGGGGAAAAATACAGCATAAAATTCCAAATAATGTGACCAAAATGCTGGTTTCAGAAAACGGCAATATTTATGTTCTCCAAAAATTAATTGTAGGTAATCAAAAAGCGCCATTAGTTCAGCAGTCTTCATTCTTTTTATTAGTTGTGATTATCTCTGCAATTATGATAATAGTGATCTTCTTGTGGTATTGGTTACGACGAAATAATGAGAAAACAGATACCAATTAAAATAACTGCTTTTATTATTTTAATTATATGTAGCGTAGTGGCTTATGCGGGGTTGTTCAAAAATCATGGACAACCTCCCATTATTGAAGGTATTTTCTGGCAACCTGACAATAATACTACTCCCCCTAAAGGAAATTGGCATTACTTAGGTGTGAACACCTTTGTTCCTCAATGGTCAGTCGTTGAATCTAAATCGTGGTGGAAAAACTCCAATCTTCCTCAATGGGAAAATGCCATTGATATACAGAAAATTAAACAACAACCGTGGGCTAAAAATCTTATTTTAGGTTTAGCAGGTGAATATAATGAACATGAAGCACGTGCAAATGTCGTTGCTTTAGGAGAAAAATCTGCACAAATTATTCAAGAACAAAATGATGCATCGTTAAAAGGATACTACTTTCCAGTAGAAGCCGATCCCACATGGCTAAGAGTAAGTACATTAGGTCATGTTTTAGAAAAGCTACCCTCACCTGTTTGGGTTAGTGTTTATAGCGGTGAAACTGAACCCGAAAATTATGATCTCTGGGTTAAAAGTTGGTTACCACAACAAGCGGGCATCTTTTTTCAAGACGGCGTAGGTGTGGGAGTAAGAACTCCCGAACAAGCTAGACGTATTCTAGACCAACTTGAACAAACACTTGGAAAAGATAAAACGGTGATTGTGCTAGAAGCCTTTCGCACCAAGAAAAATGGACAATTCCGGGCAGCCTATCCTTGGGAAATTATTTCTCAAATTAAAGCCTATGAAGGTAAAACTATTTACATTTTTGATGGTCCCCACTATATGGGACGCTGGTCAGTTTATATTGTCGGTTTATGGTATCGGCTCGTTTACGGCAGTACATCTACTGCCATAAACGAATCAGAACTTCAGAATAAATGATCTCTATTCATAAGTTTTAGCAATTTCATCTAATATTCGCTGAGCAGCACGTCCATCGCCAAACGGATTTTCAACATTTGCCATTTTTTGATAATGCTCTGAATCTGTTAAAAGTTTCTCAGCTTCTTCAATAATTTTTTGCTGATTTGTTCCAACGAGTACTCCTGCCCCCACCTCAACCACTTCTGGACGTTCAGTCGTGTCTCGTAAAATTAACACTGGCTTATTAAATGATGGGCTTTCCTCTTGTAAACCACCAGAGTCCGTTAAAATAAAGGTCGAACGGTCTATAACAGCTAATAAACTTGGATAATCTAGAGGTTTCACAAGATGAATTTGAGCATGATTTCTAAACTTATCATGTACGACATCATGTACAGCTGGATTTAAATGCACAGGCCAAATAAAATGCAAATCTGGATGCTGTTTTGCTAAATATTCAACCGCATTACAAATATTTTGAATTCCCTCACCAAAATTTTCACGGCGATGAGCTGTAATAAGTACAACTTTATCATCTAGTTTTAATTCGATTCCGTAGGGATCAAGCTGATTTTTCAAACCAGATTTTTCAGCGATTATTTTTCTTCCTAAATACACAGCATCTACTACAGTGTTACCTGTCACCGTAATTAAAGCTGGCTGAATTTGCTCATTTAACAAATTTTGTTTTGACTGCTCTGTAGGGGCAAAATGCCATTTGGTAATACGGGAGACTAACTGACGGTTACCTTCTTCAGGAAATGGGTGGTCTAAGTCATATGAACGTAAACCCGCTTCAACATGGGCAACAGGTATCTTCATTGAAAATGCAACTAACCCAGCAGCTAATACAGTGGTAGTATCGCCCTGAATAACAATCGCATCTCTTTTTTGACCATCGGTGTAGACATGTTCAAGTTGCGTCAAGCCATGAATTAAGAGCTGATTGAGGCTTTGCCCAGCATTCATAATCTTAAGTCGGTGATCAATTTCAACTCCAAAGAAATCGATAGCATCTCGTACTAATTCATCATGTTGCCCCGTGAAAATCACTTCTACCTGAAATCGTGAATCTTGTTTTGCTAATAAAATTACCGGAGCTAGCTTTATAAGCTCTGGACGAGTACCGAATACAATCGAAATAAAAATTTTTTTCATTATTAGAAGTCCTTATAAAAAACAAGTTCTACACGAGTGTTGTTGTAATGATCTTTTGTATTAACAGGTACGTCTTTAAAATAGTTGCCATATAAACGTTCAACACGAAGTTTTATTGGTTGATAATTAAAAGGTTGCCATGAAATACCCGGGCCATATTCAAATAAATTATTGTAATATTCATCTTTACTATCTGCTAAACCATGCAATTTTACATAAGCCTGTACAGTCCCACTCTCACCCTTATAAAGATTTAACCCTGTACGTAAGCGCAAATCCCCAATAACGTTATAATCTTCTCTCGAATAAGTCGCGACATTGCCATAAAGATCGGTAAAGTAATTATCTAAACAAAGTGTATGATTACAGTTCAATGGTGAATACCATTCTTGATAACCTGTCACCCCCCCAACTACACTTTCACGAAATTTTTTTCGATTTCGATCAATCAAGTCATAACTTCCACCAACTTCGACATAAGCTCGAACCGGTATTGAAATCCATGGTTGATAATTTGCGCCTACCCCAAGAGTGACTGCGTTCTCATCAATAATTTCAGGTCGTACCCCACCTTGAGATTTAGTATCACGGTTTAAATTAAGAAAACCATAGACTTGAGCTCGTCCATTATCAATATTTTTCCCGTATCTTACTTTTAAAGGAAAAATAACATCGTCATAACGTGACTCATAAGAAGGTGCAAAATAAATATCGCCAAAATATGGCTTAATTTCTCCTCCACTTAAATTTTTAACTGCCTGAGTTGCCTTTGCTGCAATTACTGGATCTGAAGACGAAGTTAATTCTTTAAATAGAACTAATGCATCACGATCTTTTTTTTGCTGATTCAGCAAATATGCTTCTTGTAATTTTAAAGTATCATCTTGAGGAGCTAAAGCTCTTGCTTGTCTTAAACTCTGTAAAGCCTCATCTCTTTTTTCGAGCCGAATTTGTAAGTAAGTAAGGCTTTTCCAAACTTTAATATCTTTAGGGGTCAGCTTACTCAGCTCAACTAATATTTTTTCTGCTTCTTGGGGTTGAGCCTGTTCTATTTTATAAAATCTGTCCCATTTATCATAAATGAGATTGCCAGGTTTATATTCAGAGTTGACTTGGTCTTGTGCATAAACAGAGCTCATACTCACTACCGTTAAAGAAGAGATCACTGCTCCCATAAGTAATATTGAATGCGTTATAGAATTTATTGTTTTGCTATTTTTCATTTTCACCTCTACAGTAGGTTAGAGTTATTAGGGGCAGTTTTTTTGGAATGATCAATAAATATAATAATTAAAAATAATGATTTACACCGTTAAGTTAGGTTAAAAATGTTTTATATAAATAATTTAATCTCCGTTTTTTATTATTGATCTATTCTGTCTTATCCCTAAATCTCCTATAATAATGACATATTTTTTGATCAATAATTTGTAAATTTTCATAGCATTTATAAAACTTTTATAAGGAAAAACACATGGCTTTTCCACATCATACAGAACACCATGCAATTCACCGTTCAGGCTGGTTAAGAGCTTCAGTCTTAGGGGCTAATGATGGAATTATTTCTGTCACTAGCTTAATTATGGGCATGGCAGCAAGTGGAGCCAACTCACACACTCTATTAATTACATGTATTGCTGGCCTTATTTCTGGTGCTACCTCAATGGCTGCTGGAGAATATATTTCCGTAAAATCTCAAGAAGATATTGAAAAAGCAGATTTAGCGATTGAAGCAAAAGAACTCTCAAAGCACCCTCAAAAAGAGTTAGATGAGCTAACTCAAATTTATATTTCTAGAGGGCTATCTAAAGAATTGGCTCAAGAGGTTGCTTTACAGTTAACAACTCATGATGCATTGGGTGCACATGCTCGTGATGAAATCGGCATTCATGAAAATACCGCAGCTAATCCTGTACAAGCTGCCTTATCATCTGCCGCATCATTTTCTTTTGGTGCTTTTTTCCCCATGCTCGCTATATTACTAAGCCCTAATCATTTGATTATGCCTGTGGTTTTGGCTACTGGTATTCTTTCGTTAGCGATTTTAGGTGCACTTTCTAGTTATTTTGCAGGTACATCTAAAATTAAAGGGAGTTTGCGTATTACGTTATGGGGAATTTTAGCAATGGCTTTTTCAAGCTGGATTGGTTCTTTATTTAATGTCACCCCTTTATAAAAAAGTTTTTTAAATACTCCTCTAGAATATTTAAAAATTAAATAGCCAATATTATTTGCTCTTCATTCTATTTTCACGTTATGGTGAAGTGAAAGAAGTGAGGTGAATAAAATGAGCCTATTACAACAACTTGCAATTAAACATCCAATTTTTCTGGCTCCCATGGCAGGGGTTTCTACACCAGAACTAGCGGCCGAGGTTTCAAATCAAGGAGGCCTTGGATCATTAGGCTTGGGAGCAAATACCCCACAAAGTGCACGTGAACAAATTTTAAAAACTCAAGCACTCACCGAAAACTCATTTCAGGTTAATTTTTTCTGTCATCAGTCTACAGAACTTAATCTAGAAAAAGCAAAACAATGGATTGAATATCTACGTCCTCATTTTGAAAAATTCGGTGCTCAGCCACCTCAAGATTTGCACTGCATCTATCCAAGTTTTTTAGATAATGATGACTTTTTAAATGTTGTTTTAGAAACTAAGCCCAAAGCGGTAAGCTTTCATTTTGGTATTCCCCATCCGCATCAAATTAAAGCTTTAAAAGAGGCTGGTATTTTGACTATGGTTTCGGCTACCAATTTAATTGAAGCGCAAGCGATTGAAGCAGCAGGTATTGATATTATTATTGCTCAAGGTATTGAAGCAGGTGGCCATCGCGGAATTTTCAATCAAACTTTTGATGCTGCGATTAAAACCAGTGACTTAGTACAATTGATTGTGCAGCATTGCAAACTCCCGGTTGTCGCCGCAGGCGGGATCATGACTGGCTTACAAGCCAAACATATGTTGAGCTTGGGAGCAACCGCAGTCCAGTTAGGTACAGCGTTTGTTCAATGCCAGACCTCAAATGCTTCTGCTGAATATCGCAAAGCATTATTTAATGAACCCGTAACACAAATTAGCGCTAGCCTTTCTGGGCGCCCCGCTCGCGGTTTATTCAACCATTGGCACAACCAAATTGATTCACCTACTCGACCTGCCCAACCAGAGTATCCATACGCTTACGATTTGGCGAAGCAACTTAATGCTCTTGCGAGTAAACACCATGATTATGGTTTTGGTGCATTTTGGGCAGGAAGTAATGTTGCACAGATACGCGAATTAGGGGCATCAGATCTGGTCAATCAACTCGTTGTTGAAATGCTAGATAATGAATAGATGAAGATTTTAAGCAACCAGCCTGTGTACTGGTTGCTTTATTTTAGTGAGTAGCTAATAAATTAACCCGTTCAACCTGAACATCGCTCATCAAATTACCTTCTGCAAGCAATTGATTAAAATAACTCTCGACTACTAATGCCTGTTCAGCAGTGGTTTCAACTTTATACATATTTTGTCGGAACTCGTTACTTGAGCGTAAACCTTTGGTGTACCAAGCAATATGCTTACGAGCAATACGACATCCAGAATATTCACCATAAAATTGATATAACTCAGACAGATGCCCTAAAAGTACATCTTTGACTTCTTCAATATTTGGAGCAGCCAAATGTTCACCAGTTTTTAAATAATGGGCAATTTCACGGAAAATCCATGGACGACCTTGTGCAGCCCGCCCAATCATGATTGCATCGGCGCCAGTATAGTCCAGTACATATTTTGCTTTTTCAGGACTATCAATATCACCGTTGGCAATTACTGGAATATTGATTAATTCTTTAACATGTTTGATTAATTCATAACGCGCTGTATTTAAATACATGTCTTCACGTGTGCGGCCATGCAATGCTAACGCAGCAATCCCCGCCTCTTCTGCACGTTTCGCCACCCTTAAAATATTTTCTTGGCCATTTAAAAATCCTAAACGGGTTTTTAAAGTCACAGGAACGTCAACTGCTGTAACAACTGCATCCAGTATTCGAGCAACCAAGTCTTCATCTTGTAATAATGCTGAACCTGCTAATTTATTGCATACCTTTTTTGCAGGGCATCCCATATTGATATCAACAATTTGTGCCCCATTTGCAACTTGATAGCGAGCAGCCTCAGCCAACTGTTCTGGGTCAGAACCCGCGATTTGCGCAGAGATAGGAGCTAACTCTCCGTCAAAATTAGCACGATAAAGACTTTTTTTAGTCATCCGCAAAGTTTTATCAGCAGTCATCATTTCACTGACCGCATGACCCGCACCAAAATACTTGCACAACGTTCTAAATGGACGGTCAGTTACACCGGCCATAGGAGCAACAATTAAATTATTTGACAGTTGATAGGGACCAATATACATATATATTCATACAATTGATGATCAACATAGTATACTTCATCCGCTTGATCAGCTCATCTTTTTTGCAGGTGCTTTCCTCGCCATGAACAAACCGTTGTCTTCCCGTTTTTTATTAAAATCATTCGGTGTAGTCACCGTATGCATGAGTTTAGCTGCTTGTGGAGATAAAGCCTGGTGGTCAAAAAATGATGAGCCCGATTTAGAAAGTCAGCAAATTAAAAAGTTAATTCCAGCACGTGTGCATGATCGGGAGTCATGGGCTAAAGATATTGACGATATTATGCAGGACTTAAAAATTCCTAAAACCAAACAAAATGTTTGTAGTATTGTCGCGATTGTAGATCAGGAATCTAACTTTGTTGCTAACCCTGTAGTACCAGGCCTAGGCAAAAAAGCAGTTGACGAAGTCAGTACCCGTTTAAATGAAAAGTTTGAAGACAAACTTGGCCAGAAAGTGGGGGGTACTGTCGCAGGTTATTTTGAAGAAGTATTGAAAACCCAACCCTCTCCTGACAACAACTATATGAGTCAGATGCGTAAAGTCAAAACTGAAAAAGATCTCGACTTACTTTATCGTCAAATTTTTGATTTTATGACTCAACATTATCATGTCAGTGCGTTAACTGGTGCAGCTAAACTGGTTGGGCAAGATATTGGTGAAAAAATGAATCCAATCACCACATTGGGTTCAATGCAAGTTCATATTAATTATGCTAAAGCGCATAAACGTTCTAGCATGAATATTGCAGACCTTAGAAATGATCTTTATACGCAATATGGCGGTCTATATTATGGCATTCATCGCTTGATGGTATACCCAGCAGACTATGATAAGGCCATTTATCGTTTTGCCGATTATAACTCAGGTATGTATTCTAGCCGTAATGCTGCTTTTCAAAGCATGCTCGATGCCCTTACTGATAATGAGCTCACCTTAGATGGTGATTTACTACTTTACGATAAAGCTGGTAGTCCACTCGCAGTTCAGAGTCAGTCAGAAAAAGAGTTAATGAAACTATTTACTGCAAATAATGTCTTAATTACACCAAGACAACTTCGCGATGATCTTAAATTAGAAAAAGAGAAAAAGTTTGAGAATACACAAACTTATATTGCCTTAACTAAACTCTATAAGGCAAAAACAGGCAAAGAACCTATCTATGCTATTATGCCTCAAGTGGTAATTTCTGGGCCTAAATTAAGTCGTGACTATAATACTAACTGGTATGCAACCCGCGTAAACGGACGATATGAATCATGTATGCAACGAGCGAAACGAATAAGACAATAAAAAATCTCGCCCTGTTTGATTTTGATGGGACCTTGTGTAGTAAAGACAGTTTTACAGGGTTCATCTTTTATGCGTTATCTAAGCGCCACATAGTTAAGCAAGGCTTGAAAATCCTGCCATGGATTCAAGCCTATTATCTTAATTTTTATCCCGCCCATGCGATGCGTGCCAAGCTATTTCGAAGCATGTTTCGCAATACCCCAGCAATTGAGCTGCAAAGATTAGGCGAAGAATATGCACAAGAACTCGTCTCAACTCTTTCACCTGAAATTTTTGCACAATTACAACAACATCAGTTACTTGGTGATCAGGTAGTACTAGTTTCGGCTTCAATCGATATCTATCTTGCTCCACTTTGCAAATTACTCGATATCGAATTAATTTGTACTGAAACTCAAGTAAAAAATGGCATGATGACGGGTTATTACTCAACGCCAGATTGTAGTAGTGAACAAAAGAAGTTAAGAATACATGAACAATATTCTTTGCAGGATTATTATCAAGTTTATGCTTATGGAAATAGCTCAGAAGATCTAGATATGCTGAGCCTTGCTACCCATCCTTTTATGGTCGGTGAAGATCGAATCTTGCCATCGTTAACACCACAAAAAAAGCTCGCATAAAGCGAGCTTTTTTTGTAGATCACTAGTTAATAAATCGCCATGTGATCGCGATGGATCATTTCAAGCGAACGAGCTTCTCCAAGTACTTGATAAACCTTGTCTGAAGAGAGGCCCTTAATAATTTCAGCTGAACGAGAACTAAAGTTTACTCGTCCAACCGCAATACGTTTGCCTTGCTTATCAACGCATTCAACCACATCACCACGATCAAAATGTCCTTCAACAGTTTTTACCCCAACAGGTAATAAACTGCGATGTTTAGATTTAATCGCATCAACCGCGCCATCATCTATGACCAGACGACCTGCTGTTTGTAAATGTGCAGCAAGCCACTGTTGATGTGCTGTCATACGGTCTTTATCAGTCGTGAACAATGTACCAAGCATTTCACCAGCCATGACTCGTGACAATACATTATCACTTTCACCACTAGCGATCAGTGTTGGACAGCCCGACTTAGCCGCTAAACGGGCAGCACGGACTTTAGTGACCATGCCTCCTCGCCCAAGTACACCACCGCCACCAGCCATTTCAAATAAAACATCATCCATGGCACGAACAGTTGATAACAGCTTTGCATCAGGGTTGTGACGTGGATCTGAGTCAAACATGCCTTGCTGATCTGTTAAAATGATCAGTAAATCAGCATGTACTTGACCAGCAACCATTGCCGCTAAGGTATCGTTATCACCAAAACGAATCTCGTCAGTAGAGACTGTATCGTTTTCATTAATAACCGGAATAACACGCCAGTCAATCAAGTTCTGCAACGCATCGCATGAGTTCAAATAACGACGGCGATCTGCCAAATCGTCATGTGTTAATAACACTTGAGCTGTTCGAATACTATGATTTTCAAGCACGCTAGACCATGTATGAATTAGGCCCATCTGCCCAATTGCGGCACATGCTTGTAAACTGGGTAGATCGGTGGGTCGACTCGCAAGCTTCATACGAACCATACCTTCTGCTACAGCTCCTGAAGACACTAAAATAATTTCGTGCCCAGCATTGTGTAAATCTGCAATCTGTTTCGCCCAATGCGAAATAGCATCCAGATCTAGCCCCTGCCCATTTGCTGTGAGTAAAGATGATCCGATTTTAACAACGATTCGTTTACACTCACTGAGCTTACGTTGCCCATCGACCACTTCTATCATGTTTTCCTCGGTTTTTTAGTCACGAACGTAGATGCTTTCTACATCATTGTCGTCTTCATCATCGTCAAAATCATCATCATCGTCCATCATGCTTTCAAGACGTTGTGCTCGACGCATTGCACGATATGCTTCTTTTGCCGCAATGGTTTGTTCACGTGTTTCAACTTCTAGTTGTTCACGGAAAGCTCTTACTTCTGCTGCGTACTCAGGATCTTCAACTTCGCGTTCACGTTGCTGTTCAATCTGATCCATCAGGTAGTACACAACTTCCTTTGTACCTTCACTTAATAAGCCCGATGTTTTAAAGACAGGTCCAGTCCACTCTAATTCATCTAGAATGTGCTGACACCACTCTTCACGGCTTTCCTCAGCAATTTGATCCAGTTTATTGAGCACTAAAACAACTGGTAGTTTCGCCAAAGTAGGTGAGAACTTAACCAACTCATTCATAATTGCTTTTGCATTATGAGCTGGATCTGAACCATCAATTGGTTGTACATCAATAATATGTAAAAGAATACGAGTACGCGCCAAATGTTTAAGGAAACGAATTCCTAGACCTGCACCTTCTGCCGCACCTTCAATAAGGCCCGGAATATCAGCCATTACAAATGAACGATGACGGTCAGCATCTACAACACCCAAGTTTGGAACCATGGTTGTAAATGGATAGTCTGCCACTTTTGGCTTTGCAGCACTTACAGCACGAATGAAAGTAGATTTACCAGCATTTGGCATACCTAATAAGCCAACATCTGCCAATACTTTCAACTCAAGACGAATTTCACGAAATTCACCTTTAGTACCCGTAGTACATTTACGTGGAGCACGGTTAGTTGATGATTTAAAGTGCGTATTTCCCAAACCACCTTCACCACCACCTGCAACCAGAATTCTTTGGCCGTCTTCAACCAAGTCGCCAATAATATCGCCAGAATCTGTATCAACAATTGTTGTACCAACAGGTACTTTTAAAACCACATCTTCACCACCGCGTCCGGTACAGTTAGCACCTGCACCGTTTTTACCACGTTCAGCGCGGAATTTACGGGTGTAACGGTAATCGACTAAGGTACTTGTATCATCATCGGCTTGAATATAGATACTTCCACCACGTCCGCCATCACCACCATCTGGGCCACCAAATGGTACAAATTTTTCACGGCGAAAACTGGCTACGCCATTGCCACCGTCGCCAGCCTCTACGGTAATGACTGCTTCATCAACAAAGCGCATTTGCCAATCCTCTAAAAACTCTAAAACCGCCTATTCTGCCATATTTTCATAAAATTCTCGAATAGAAAATCGAGAGAATTCTACTTTCCTAGGTCTTATTTTATTACTTTTTATATTGATAAAAACTTATAGCAGAACATAACCTCTCTTTATGTATTTATTCCTTAAGGATGTACATTACGCAGAGGTAAATCCATCTTCATATCTAAATTAGCTTTAGTGTGTTGCACAGAGTTATACATAATGGCATTAAAGCTTGAGATATTGCCCATTTCCATTGCATCATTAATTTTTAAGCTTGGATTAAATTGGTGTTTAATCGGTAAATTTACCGATTCATCGAACTCGAAATAAACTGGACCATTAAAAGCAATCTTAACAGGAATGGTATAGCTACGTTTTAACTGAAATGGAATATCCAGATTAATGGGTATATTTAGTTTTAGTGGAAACCTAGGTAACAACTTATTTTGGTATATTAAATCGGTTGTTGTTTCCAAAGGCATCACCTGATCAACTTTCAGCGTTGTTGCATAATCAACGCTTACTGTAATTGGAGTCTCAACTTCAAACGCTAAATCAGCCAAATATCTCCCCTTTAAAGGCACCGAAATCTGACGATTAATATCAATTGATGTATCTAGTTTACCTATGGACTGGACCTGTAAATTATTACCAACATGTATTTTAGTTTCTAATGATTCTGGTAATCGAATATCTGATTCGTGCGCAGAAACCACCACCGAAGCTTGTATATTTAAATAGAGCCAAAATAAAATTGCCGTGAGTACCATAATCAGAAAGAAACTGATGAGCATACTTTTTATTGAACCCAGCATAAGTCACCTTCCTACTTATTCTGGTTCTGTGCAGGTAAAGATGTAGCGTTATCATCTTTAACACGATTAAGGCTCATGCTTGATAGAGGTATTTTTAACTCGCCATGCTCAATTTTAACTGGCAAAGTATTTTTGACATCTACTGAAGCATTTAAAGCAGTTTTTACAGGTACATTTAAACTACCCTGAATTGGAATATTTGTTTTTAATTGGGCATTTAGTGGAATATGAAGATCTTCTTTTAAAACCGTTTTAACTGGAGCATCAAACTTCAAATGAACTTTTTGATCGAGCGGTACTTGAATATCAATAGGTACATCAAGCTTTAAGGGAATATTCCCTTTTAATGGTAAAGTAATATCCTTACCCAATACTCTGACTTGAACTTTGGTGTCTATCGGTAGGCTTTGATCAACTTTTAATGTTTCTTTTACAGGAATAACTGTGCTGATTGGCACCATATTATCGAAATAGACACGAGGAGTTAACGTCTGTGTTAAAGGTATCGTTAACTTTTCATTAATAGGAATATTCGCATTTACTCGGCCTTTTACATCGACATTTAAAGCATCTTTTACTTTGACCTGTACCTGTAATGGTTCTTGTAAATCAATCGCTACAGCTTGGTTTTTCAGCGGAATATAAATATTAAAATGCTTGAAAACCCAAATGGCGATGAGCACACCACATATATTCGCGATGATGATGAAAAAGAAGACTATCAATAATCTTTTAAACTGCTGCAATTCCAATCCCTTACTATTTCTTTTTGTTCCTTAAATCCTATTCTCATTGATTTCCAAAAAATAATCAGCATATATTTTGTACGGTTGTAAAAAACCCAGTCTAAACTGGGTCTTTTTGTCACATACTTTTATCTAACGTTAAATCAAATTAAGCATTAGTTTCTGCAGGGATTTTTGTATAGCTTACGCCACACATTTGTTCAGCAATACGTAATACTTGGCAGCTATAACCTACTTCGTTATCGTACCAAACATATGCAGTTAAACGGTTACCTGAAGTAATTGTTGCTTGAGCATCATATACACCAGCAGTACGAGAACCGATAAAGTCACTCGATACAACTTCTGTAGAATTGGTATAACCGATTTGACCTTGAAGTTTAGAGTTAATCGAAATTTGACGAATGTATTCGTTCACTTCTTCGCGATCAACTTCTTTATCAAGTGTTAAGTTTAAGATTGCAAGAGATACGTTTGGTGTAGGAACACGTACAGAGTTACCAGTTAACTTACCTTTTAATGCAGGTAATGCTTTAGCAACAGCTTTAGCAGCACCAGTTTCAGTAATAACCATGTTCAATGTAGCAGCACGACCACGACGATCAGCTTTGTGATAGTTATCAATTAAGTTCTGGTCATTTGTAAATGAGTGAACTGTCTCAACGTGACCATTAAGAACTTTATATTTGTCATCCAATACTTTAAGAATTGGAGTGATCGCATTTGTTGTACAACTTGCAGCAGAGATGATTTTGTCTTCATCTAAGATGTCAGAGTTGTTTACACCAAATACAACGTTTTTCATTTCGCCTTTACTTGGTGCAGTTAATACAACACGTGCAACACCTGGGCATTTCAAATGTTGGCTTAAGCCTTCAGCATCACGCCATTTACCAGTGTTGTCGATTAAAAGCGCGTTTTCAATACCGTATTGAGTATAGTCTACTTCACTTGGGCTAGATGCATAGATCACTTTGATGAAGTTACCGTTAGCAATGATTGCTTCGTTTTCTTCATCAACAGAAATTGTACCAGCGAAAGTACCGTGAATAGAGTCACGACGAAGTAAAGAAGCACGTTTTGCCAAGTCACCGTCAGAAGACTTACGAACAACAATCGCTTTAAGGCTTAAACCACGACCTAAACCTGATTGGCTAATGATTAAACGAGCTAAGATACGACCAATACGACCAAAACCGTAAAGAACTACATCTTTAGGTTGTTCAGAAGTTGCGCTACCTTTAATTGACTCAACCGCTTGAGCAACAAAAGCGTCAACATCACCGCCTTTTTCTTTATATTCAACTGCAAGTTTACCGATATCAACTTCTGCAGAACCAATGTTTTCAACTTTTGCTAAAGCTTCTAAAATTGGGAAAGTATTTACTACAGAAAGCTCAACATCTACAACACGTGTACGACGGTGAGTTTTCAAAATTTGAATAACAGAACGGTTAATTAAAGAGCGACCGTAAACAGATACGACAATATTTTTTTCACGGTATAATTGACCGATTAATGCAATCATACGTTCCGCGATTTCTTCACGGTTTTTCCAACGGCCTTGGTGTTCAGCGTGCAGGGCGATGATAGTGTCTTTGCTCACAGATACGTCCTCTAATTAATTATATCTAGGCGTGATTTTTAAAACCCCGTAATTGTAATGGAATTATTAGCAAGAATGAATCAAAAGCTGACGTTAGTGACTAGATTTTCCCAAAATTCATCATAAATTCATAAAATACCTATAATTATTTTTTATTATCTTATTGTTTAAAGCAGCTAAATTTTTGCTTTTTCTTACTTTTTAGATTCTGTTGCTCTAATCATGAGCATCATTTTTTAATCTTTTTTGATATTTTTCGAGATTTAATTGCAAATTTTTGGCTTTTTTCTGCTGCTGATAAAGATGGAATGCACCTTCTAGCACAAGTACAAATACAGCACACCAAATTGGAATATAAGTAAACCATTCTTCTTGACCAATGCTTTCCCCTAGCACTAAAGATGCTAAAGCAAGTAATACTGGTTCAAGATATCCAAGTAAGCCAAATACAACTAAAGGTAAAAAACGACTTGCTAATATGTAACATCCCAAGCCTATAGCACTAAGTACTCCTAATCCTGCAATTACTAAGGCAAGAGTTGGTTGATCGAAAAATTTACTATATGGCAATAATCCTGTATGTGTTAGATAAATCGCCACAGGCATGATGATCAAAAGGTCCCACCAAACCCACCTAAATTATCTGTTTTAATTTTCTTGCGTAACAAGAAATAAGCTGAGTAACCAATGGCCACCAAAGCAGTTTCCCAAGCAATACTTCCTAAACGAAAAATCTCATGGCCGACACCAACTATTGCCAGAATAATAGCGACCCACTGAAATTTTGATATTTTTTCCCCATATAGCACACTACCAGCCAAAACCAGCACAAGCGGTAGAAGGAAATATCCCAAAGATACTTGTAAACCACGTCCATGCATGGGTCCCCATAAAAAAAGCCATAGCTGTACCGATGTTAAAATCGAGGTTGTTATGAGTAACAAAAGTAAAGAAGGTTTTGCCAAAATACGTTGATAGATATTTTTAATATGACTTAAGTCACCACTCCACCACATAAATAGAGTTAAAAATGGCAAAGTAGCAATAATACGCCACCCAAATGTTTGTTCGCTATCAAGTTGACCAAGTAGTTGAGTATAGAAATAAAGAACACCGAAAGTTAATGATGCCATGACAGAGAAAATCACGCCTTTTAACATCACTAACCTCTTTACACTTTAAGAAAAATAAAGCGATACAATACTTGATTTATCAACTATAAAAAAGAAAAAACCATGCGAAAACATGGTTTTTTATTAAGCAGAATTTATTTATTCTTTGTGCTCAGTATGAATAACATCACGAATATCAAATCCTAATGTTTTGGCATAATTTAGATATTCATCAATCAATTCTTTTTTGGGATGTGGTGTTCTAGATAATACCCAAAGATACTTACGTGAAGGCTCCCCTACTAAAACAGTTTGATAGTCTTCATCCAGCTTTAAAATCCAGTAATCTCCACGAATAACCGGAATCCATCTCACAGCTTCAGGTAAAAAACTTACTTTTAATTTTGTGTTATAGGGTGGATTGACTACAAAAGCTTCGCCAATAGATTGCTGTAATTGCTTCTGATTATCGTAGCAGCGATTATCTACAACCATATTTCCATTTTCATTTAAAGTGTAAGTTGCAGATACGTTGTAAGCACATTTTTTTTGGAAAAAAGCCGGTTTACGTGCGACTTCATACCACACACCTAAATAACGGTCTAATTCAACTTTATCGACAGTTGGTAAAGGCTTCTGCTGGGCATAGGCATATGTTCCAACGGCTAAACCAGTTAGAACAATCCCGCCCAATGCAATTTTTGCCAAGCGCCAACTGGCTTGCGGAACATTATTTCGAAATGCCATTGTTGCCCTCAACTATTAGTTGTGAATACAAAAATAACTTAAACATCTACAGTAGCTTGTTTTTTAAACAAATCATGTAGTGTTATGTATCCATTTATTGCAACATTTGCGCTTTTAAACGAACGATTTCATCACGAATACGAGCCGCTTGCTCAAATTGTAGATCTTTAGACGCCTTTAACATTTCTTTTTCAAGCTTAGTAATATGCTTACTGAACAATTTAGGATCAGAAAGAATATGACGGTCATCAGCACTTAGTGCTTGTGCCTGCTCCAATATTTTCTCATCAATTTGATCATCTGAAAGCACCTCACCCGTATCAATTTCTTTCACAGCCTGACGGACTGCACTACGTGGTGTAATACCATGCAGCTCGTTAAACTCGATTTGTTTAGCTCTACGGCGTTCTGTCTCATCAATTGCTTTTTGCATAGAGTCGGTAATTCTATCTGCATATAAAATTGCTTTACCTTTCACATTTCGCGCAGCACGCCCAATGGTCTGAATAAGTGAACGTTCTGAACGTAAGAAGCCCTCTTTATCTGCATCTAAAATAGCAACTAAAGAAACCTCCGGCATATCTAAGCCTTCACGAAGTAAGTTAATACCGACCAAAACATCAAATACGCCTGTACGTAACTCATGAATAATTTTGACACGTTCAACCGTATCAATATCCGAGTGCAAATAAGCGACCTTAACACCATATTCTTTTAAATAAGATGTTAAATCTTCCGCCATACGTTTTGTTAAAGTCGTCACCAATACACGTTCATTTAAGTTCTTACGAATATTAATTTCAGAAAGAACATCATCGACTTGAGTAAGTACTGGGCGAACTTCAATTTCAGGATCAATCAAACCTGTAGGACGAACGACCTGCTCAACCACTTGTTCTGACTTCTCCAACTCGTATTTGGCTGGCGTTGCACTCACAAAAATAGTGGTCGGAACAATACGTTCCCACTCTTCAAATTTCATTGGACGGTTATCAAGCGCACTTGGTAAACGGAAACCATAATTCACCAAGTTTTCTTTACGTGAACGGTCACCTTTATACATTGCGCCAATTTGAGGAACCGTTACATGTGACTCATCAATAATAAGTAAAGCATCATCTGGTACATAATCAAATAAGGTCGGTGGTGCTTCACCTGCTGGACGGCCTGATAAATGACGAGAGTAGTTTTCAATACCATTGGTATAACCTAACTGCTGCATCATTTCCAAATCATAACGAGTACGCTGTTCGATACGCTGAGCCTCAAGCAACTTGTCATGTTCACGGAAGAACTTAAGCTGGTCTTGAAGTTCATCCTTAATGGTATCAATAGCACGCGTTAAGTTGTCTTTTGGCGTTACATAATGGCTTTTCGGATAAATCGTAACACGTGGTACTTTGCGCACCATCTTACCGGTGAGTGGATCAAACCAACGAATTGAATCTACTTCATCATCAAAAAGTTCAATACGAATTGCGTGTTGGTCAGATTCTGCCGGGAAAATATCAATAATTTCGCCACGAATTCGATAAGTACCACGTAAAAATTCAAGCTCATTACGGGTATATTGCATTTCAACCAAACGGCGAATAATTTCGTCTCGACTCACACGGTCACCCTGAACCACATGCAATAACATTTGCATATAGGCATTTGGGTCACCCAAACCATAAATAGCAGAAACAGAAGCTACAATAATTGCATCACGACGCTCTAGCAAGGCACGTGTTGCAGATAAACGCATCTGGTCAATATGGTCATTAATTGCTGCATCTTTTTCAATAAACGTATCTGAAGACGGAACATAAGCCTCGGGTTGATAGTAGTCGTAATAACTTACGAAGTATTCAACTGCATTATTTGGGAAGAAGGCTTTAAATTCACCATAAAGCTGGGCTGCTAATGTCTTATTGTGCGCCATCACAATAGTTGGTCGCTGTGTTTGGGCAATCACGTTTGCCATGGTATAGGTCTTACCGGAACCAGTCACACCCAAAAGTAACTGATTACGAAAACCTTTTTCGACGCCATTTACCAGCTTTTCAATTGCCTGTGGCTGATCACCCGCTGGCTGGTAATGAGTGACCAAATCGAAAGGTTGATTTTCGTTCACAGTTCTCTCTCTTTATAAAAAATTTGAATTTATCGTCTAGCAATTTAATGGGGATTTTTTCTCTAATTTAAAGTCTGTAGCCAGATTAATATACAGCGAAAATATTAAGCATCTTGACACTTGACCAATGCTTTAAACGGTTGCAACATGAACTTATCCATTAGATAAAAAGCATAACCATGACCTATCAATATCATGATGAAAGTATTGTAACTGAACTCCCTGAAGATACAGTGTTTGTCTTCGGTAGTAATATGGCTGGGCAACATGGTAGTGGAGCCGCACGTGTTGCCAGTCAGCATTTTGGGGCTGTAGAAGGTGTGGGACGTGGTTGGGCTGGACAAAGCTTTGCAATTCCAACCTTAAATGAACACATCCAACAAATGCCTCTCTCCCAAATCGAGCATTATGTTGAAGACTTTAAAATTTATGCAAAAAATCATCCTAAAATGAAATACTTTGTCACTGCTTTAGGATGTGGGATCGCGGGTTATAAAGTTTCTGAAATTGCCCCGCTTTTTAAAGGTATATATCACAACGTGATTTTTCCTGAATCCTTTAAACCTTATGTTGAAGATAATGCTGTTTCACAGTTTCCGACACTCACTCAAAAAATGGTTCAAAGTTTTATTAACGATGAGGTTATTTTTTACTTTAATCATGGCAGTGAATCTTTTGAAGATGCTTTAGATAAAACTGATTTATCAGATGCTGAAAAAGCAATAGCGCTGATTGTTTTAAATGAAGAGTTGTACCCTCGTGACCGCTATGGCAGAGGCCGAGAGCACGAATTGAGTGATATTTTAGGGAAGCTCAATGGCAAGATTTTCAATATTCATGGTAACTCAGAAGGCGCAATGATTTTTGTCAGTGTCATTGTGGCACTGATGGAACTTTATGATTTTGATGAACAAGACTTCATTAAATTATGGCGCGGCGAGAAAAATATCGATCACCCGATTAACCGTTAATTTATTTTGATATTTTATGAGTAAAGCAGATAAATTCTGCTTTCTCATTATTTTAATTATTCTAAAGATTTAAATTGATTATTTTCCCCAAATCCTAACTTTTCTCATTATACTTTAAGACAAACTGAATACTTAAAGAAACAAATGGAAACTTTAGATTCTTCAATTTTTGACCTAACCCCAATTCCAATGTGGATTGAGGACTTCAGTGAAGTTAAACAGCTATTTGATCTATGGAGAAATCAAGGGGTCGAAAACCTTTATGAATTTCTAAGTCAAAATGAAAATTTGATTGTCGAATGCGCCCATAAAATTAAAATTATTAAGGTCAACCAAAAAGTATTAGAACTCTTTGAAGCAAAAAACCAAGAAGAATTATGCGCCAATTTAAATCTTATTTTTAAAAAAGAGATGTTTGAAGCTCATGTTCATGAACTCGAAGCGTTATGGAATGGCAAAACTCATTTCTCAAGTACCACGATAAATTACACGCTCTCTGGTAAACGTATTGATGTACAACTACGGGGAGCAATTTTACCGGGTTCTGAAACTACATTTGACCGTATTTTAATTACCACCGAAGACATTACGCCTTATCAAAATGCACTTCGTCAGGAAGAGAAAAATCGACGCCTAGCAGAATCAATGTTTATCTACTCCCCCACTTCTCTTTGGGTTGAAGATTTTAGCCGTATTAAAAATAGAATTGATCAGCTTAGGCTATTAGGTATTGAAGACTTTAGGACTTTTTTAGATGTACATCCTGAATTTGTGCGTCAATGTATCGAAGATATTTTAATTTTAGATGTTAACCAGTCGACTCTTGATTTATTTAAAGCACCTGACAAAACCGCTCTTTTAAAAAATACGCATAAAATTTTTGCTGAAGAGATGGTGGAAACTTTTAGAGAACAACTAATTGAACTCTGGCAAGGAAATATTCACCATAAGCGTGAAGCCGTTAACTATGCATTAGATGGCCAAATCAGAAATGTTTTACTGCAATTTACCGTATTCCCCAGTTATGAAGATACTTGGGGTTTGGTACAGGTTGCTCTTACAGATATTACCGCACGAAAGAAAGCTGAAAATTATTTAGAATATTTAGGTCAGCATGATGTACTGACTAAACTTTATAACCGTGCTTTCTTTACAGAAGAGCTTAATCGTTTAAACCGCAGTATTATTCGTCCTGTTTCTTCAATTTTTTTAGACATGAATGGTTTAAAAGAAACGAATGATCAACTTGGCCACGATATTGGTGACGGTTTATTACGTCGTGTGGGGAATATTTTAAACCAAGCTATTACGAATACTGCTTATACTGCCTCCCGAATTGGTGGAGACGAGTTCGTAATTTTGATGCCTGGTGCAGATGAGGCAAATGTATTGATTATGCTTCAAACTATTCAGGAGCTTTTTAATATCGATAATCAATATTACTCAAGCCATCCTATTAGTATTGCAATTGGACACGCAACGACAAAAGAAAATGAACAAGTGGAAGAGATGTTAAAACGCGCAGATCATCACATGTATCAAAAGAAAAAAATTTATTATCAAGAAGTACTACAACAATAAAAAAACAGGCATATTGCCTGTTTTTTTAATTAACGCTTACCCATAGAACGACGAGTACCACGAGGTGGCATCCAAGTTCTATCTGCATATTGCTCTGGCTTCGGACGCACTTGGTTGTGTACAGCATCGCCAGCTTGGTTGCTTTCATTAGGCATTGGGAATGGCAATTTCACCAAAGCCTTTTTCTGTTTTGGCTGTTGCTCAGTCATAATTCAGTCTCGATATTTCGATTGCGATTTATTATAAAGGATTTTTCTAATTTCTTTCGAAAAAAGCTTCAATTGAATAAAACCGCAACAAGAACGTTTCTAAATTAAACTTTTTTACATCTAAAAATACCCACATCCGCAAATTACTTAATTTTTGCGATAAGATAGTATGCTTTTTATTTTTTAATCCCATAAGAGGAATATTGCCGTGGACGTACGTCTTTCTGATCGTGTCAATGCCATCAAACCGTCCCCTACACTTGCTGTAACTAATAAAGCAGCTGAGCTTAAAGCTGCTGGCAAGAATGTGATTGGTTTAGGTGCTGGCGAGCCAGATTTTGATACCCCTCAACACATCAAAGATGCTGCAATTGAAGCGATTAATAATGGTTTCACAAAATATACGGCTGTAGATGGTACTCCTGGGTTAAAAAAAGCAATTATTGCTAAATTGAAGCGTGATAATAATCTTGATTATCAAGCAAACCAGATTTTGGTTTCATGTGGTGGTAAGCAAAGCTTCTTTAACTTGGCACTTGCATTATTAAACAAAGGTGATGAAGTGATCATCCCTGCGCCATTCTGGGTAAGCTATCCAGATATGGTGATTATTGCTGAAGGTACGCCAGTTATTGTGAAATGTGGTGAAGACCAACGTTTCAAAATTACACCTGAACAACTTGAAGCAGCAATTACTCCTAACACTCGCTTAGTAGTATTAAACAGTCCATCTAACCCAACAGGTATGATTTATAGCAAAGCTGAATTAGAAGCTTTAGCTGAGGTTTTACGTCGTCATCCACAAGTATTTGTTGCTTCTGATGACATGTATGAACCAATCCGTTGGGAAGATGAGTTCTACAACATTGCAACTGTTGCTCCAGATTTATATGACCGCACAATTGTTTTAAATGGTGTATCTAAAGCATATGCGATGACTGGTTGGCGTATTGGCTATGCAGCCGGCCCAGCAAAAATCATTGGTGCAATGAAAAAAATCCAGTCTCAATCAACTTCTAACCCAACTTCAATTTCACAAGTTGCTGCTGAAGCTGCATTAAATGGTCCACAAGATGTTTTAGAACCAATGATTGAAGCGTTTAAACGTCGTCATGACTTAGTGGTTAATGGCTTAAACGACATCAAAGGGATCTCTTGTTTACCTGCTGATGGTGCATTCTATGCATATGCAAACATTCGCCCTCTTATTCGTGCAAAAGGCTTAAAGTCTTGCACAGAATTCTCTGAATGGTTACTAGAAGAAACTGGCGTAGCAGTTGTTCCTGGTGATGCATTTGGTTTAGGCGGGTTCATGCGTATTTCATATGCAACAGCTGATGAAGTACTTGTTGATGCATTAGCACGTATCAAAAAAGCTGCTGAATCAATCGAAGGTGTTGATGCTGCAATTGCATCTATCGAAGCTGAAAAAGCTGCTAAATAATTTGTAAAATAAAAAAGGAAGTTTCTATCTGAAACTTCCTTTTTATCATATTGATTTATACGACCTTTAAAATAGTTATTATAAAATAAGAAGCTAATATTTTTAGCTAGCTTGCTGATTTCAACCTTTCTCTTTTTATAGTAAAATAATAAATTAAGATAAAATGTATCATTCATTAAATAAATCTTCCGTTATTAAAAGCACTTTGAGTAAAAGAAATGACCGCTTGGCAAAGATTAGGAATAGAACCAACAGATAACCAGAGAGAAATAAAAAAGGCTTATGCCAAACAACTAAAATTAATCGATCAAGATACCCAGCCAGAAGAATTTATTCGTCTCAGAGAGGCGTTAGAAATCGCACAATTCGAAGCAGAACATTTAACATATGAAAATGAGGATTCGGATAATTCATTTTCTATATTTGAAGAAAATGCTTCATTTAATCAGCAAAATTCAAATCCAGATGACTTAAATGATCAAACACTTGAAAATAAACTTAAGAGATTAAAACATCATATTTTTATTCAAGATATTAACTTCAATATACGTGATGAATTAATTCATTTTAATAATGAAATTGAAGCATATGAAGATAAAAGTATTAGTAGCCATTTCAGAAATCAAATTTTAGATCTATTAAAAGAAAATGATCTTGATGATTTTTATTATATCTTTACAGAAAAAGATGCCGAAAATGTTGATACAAACTATCAGAAGATAATTGAAAAAGAAAAAATCGAATATTCCGTTTCCAATAACGAATGTATTCAACCAGATGCACTTAGTATTCCAGCAATTCTTGAGGAAGTTAGCAATGCACTATGGAATAAAGATATTAGTGATATAACATTCAATAAATTCAATTATTTACTTAGTCAACAATATGATATTCCTCTCAGTCAACAAATAGAAATTAAAGATCAACTCCAAGCCCCTTTAGCAGAAATTGAAATTTATGATTTACAGCCTGAATATTTTCGGTTTCTAGAATTGTGGCATGAAACTTATCCTGATGATATTCATCAATATAATCCATCTTATTACTCAAGCTTACTACAGGAAAAATTAAATAGCTTTTTATCTCAATACAAACTCCTAAAAAAATTACCTAATGAGCATTTTGCACTATTAAATGAACTGTCTGGTGAAAAAAAATTTCATCCATTGAAAATGCTCAAGTTAAGAAAAAGTTTAAATAAAATTTCAAAAAACTATAGCACAGTTGAAATTATTGATAAATTTCAGCTTTCTAACACCCAAACTAACTCTAATTACTTATTTCTAAAAAGTTTAAGCAGTTTTTGGAAATTTACTATTATAAATATACTATTTATAACTATAACCTTTCTCTTTTTTAATTCCCTTATAGCTCCAGATAATCAAATTATAGTAAATTTATTAATTACGGTCTGCATTAGCCTCTTATATATATTTATACTACAACCTATATTAAATACTAAAATTTTAGGTCACCCTGATTATGAAAGAACATTGGGCTATTATCTTAAATATTGGTGTTTAAGTGGATTTATTCTCTGTAGTTTGACCCCTTGGCTTCCAGATTTACCCCATCAACTTCTAAGTTATGGATGGTTTATATCTACAATTATACTACTGAGTGCATTGCTGCTAGATGCAACACCATATATGAATAGATTAGAGCAAAGTGCATTTATTAATGTCGATAAATGGATAATCAATATCGGCTTAATCTCTCTTAGTATTTTTCTTATTTCTGTCTTTCTTATTATTGGTGAACCTGATCATATCTGGTTCATAATTTATAGTCTGATCCCGATCTGTTTCTTATTTTACCCAGAATCTTTCCGCCCTCTCTTCTATATTTTTGGATACAATAAAGAAGATACCAACTTAACAGATAAACAAATAATGTATAGAAGTATTGGTATTATCTTCTTTAGGCTATTTTGGATTTTTGGCTTTAGCTATTTATTTATAAAATATTCCTCACAACCTTTTATGTATGCTGCAGGCTTGATTTTAGGAAGTATATTAACAACCGGATTTAGTGCCAAGAATCTCTCTTCTACACTTAAATATTTAACCTACATCGCCTTATGTATAGCAACGTTATACACCATACTCATCCCTTTGATATTAATTTATTATTTATATCAAAGCTATCAAGCAAAAAAAATCATTTTATCTAGCTGCTAAAAATATCCCCTTGTATGTATCTAACAAAGAATTCATACAAGGGGATATAAATTAATACTCTTCAAACAAACTTAAATCTTCAATTTCATTAAGAAAAGCTTCGAAATGTTGTTGTGCCTCACGTATTTGTCTTGGTTCCTGCAAATTTAAAATATAATTAAATTTTTGTGTTCGCTCCCCAATCTGTAAACGTAAATCTCCTGTATATTCACTAAATAAACGCTCTGCTCGTAATAATAAGCTCTTATTCATTAAAGTATCACGAGGATGTATTTTCAATTCCTGCAACTGTTGACGCGCTTGCTCTATTTGTTCCGCACTCATCACATTTTGATGATTAACAATCACTTTTTGAAGCTTTTCCCCCGTGCTTGGAACGTCTATATCAACCTCTAAAATACCATTTGGATTGTAAGAGAATCGTACCTCAATAGATAAATAGTCATTATTTGGAGGTAAAGGCACATTGAGCTCACCTAAAAAAATGTTTTCCTTACACAGACGATGTTCGCCTTGGTAAATCTTAACAATAATTTCTCTCTGTCCTTTATTCATCGCAGTATATGTATTCACCTTACTGGCTGGAATTACAATATTGCGCTCTAAGATAGGTGAAAACTGTCCATCATTTCCCACCGCTATCCCCAAACTAAATGGACAAACATCTGTTAAAACAATCTCTTTTAATGATACGTCTTTCGCTTTTAAACCTGCTTGTACACATGCACCTCGTACAATTGCTTCATCAGGTTGGACACTTGTCGAGGGAAAACGGCCAAATAATTTTGTTACCAATTTGCGAACTACCGGAATACGTGTTGCACCACCTACCATAATAATTTGGTCAACCTGTTGAGGCAGAACCCTAGCATCTCTTAAGGCACGCTCTAATGGACGGCGCAATCTAAGCAGTAATGGCTCAGCCAATACTGCGAATTCTTCTTGGGTAATTTCTAAAGTTGCTTCCTTATCTTTCCATTTAAATATTAACTCTGTTTTTGCTTCTTTACTTAAAACATGGAGACTATGTTGTGCTCTAGCTCTTAATGCTGTTTCAATATCAAATGGAATAGTATTTTCAGTATAGCCAAAAATAGTTGCATACTGTTTCCAGTATTGCTTCATTAGCAACTGGACAAAGTCATCTCCACCTAAATAATTATCTCCTGCACTAGCTCTCACTTCAGTAATGCCATCAAACAACTCAACAATTGAGACATCAAAGGTTCCCCCACCTAAATCAAAAATTAGGAAACAACT